>CAYZHX010000047.1:2897-4338 GCA_964476905.1 uncultured Terriglobales bacterium | reverse complement strand
CTGCTGCGCGCAGCTCAGAGATGGTAGAAACCGTGATGTCTGAGATGGGAGCCATTGGCTACGTCGAAGCGCAGTACGCCATTCAGTCCAGAATTCCGTTTGGTCTCGTGCTCAACGCCTCCGGCGATTTTGTGAAAGCCTCCGCCGAAACTCTGGCCGAAGCATGTCGAGTGGTGGAAGCGCCGGGATTCGACAATTTTTCGGCTTCTCTGACAAATGCTCACGGAGCGCACTCATTCCCAATCGCCAGCTTCGATTGGTTTTACCTCCGCAAAGAAGAGGACGATCTTAAGCGCATGGCCGCGCTGGAAGAATTTCTTGATTGGACATTTTCCGACGGACAGCAAGTCGCAGCCGAGGCCGGCTATGCGGCTCTACCAGTGCCGCTTCGCGCAAAGATTAGCACGCATCTGCGAAACATGAACCACAAACCAACAGCGCATGCTCGCGGGATGAAGTCGTCCCATATCGGGAAATAGATTCCGGTGGCAATATTCGAGTGTTGTGGATCGCATTCACTTTCATCGGGATGAAAGTTCGAGAGTCGGTTCGCCTGACGTCCACGACGCGTTAAACTCAGCGAGCAACAAACATACGGAATATGGGGCCTCAATGATCAAAGACGAGAAGGACTCTAAAGAAATCTCTCGCCGCGGATTTCTCGAGCTAGGCTCTGCGGCAGTCGCGGGTGTGGCCGGCATTCTCTCAGTCGCCGATACAGCTTCGGCGCAGTCGTCGGAGAAAGTTTCAACCGGACGAAGCACACGCATTACCGATCCCGGTCCGACAGATAAGTCCCTCGACAGCGCGAATCCTGATGTCAGCGTGCCGCCGCTCACCGATTCAGGCGGCGTTCCAACCTTCAAATACCCGTTTTCGCTCTCGAACCGGCGCACCTTCGAAGGTGGATGGTCGCGCGAGGTCACTGTTCGCGAGCTTCCGGTATCGAAAGCGATGGCTGGCGTGAACATGCGCCTGACTGCCGGCGGAATCCGCGAGCTGCACTGGCACACCGCCGCCGAGTGGGCAATCATGCTCTACGGTTCGGCTCGAATCACGGCAATCGATAACGACGGCCGCAGCTTCGTCCGCGACACCAGCGAAGGCGATCTCTGGTATTTCCCCACAGGCATACCGCATTCCATCCAGGGACTCGCGCCCGACGGCGCGGAGTTCTTGCTCGTCTTCGATGACGGCGATTTCTCTGAATACGCCACAGTGCTGCTGTCAGATATCGTGACACACACGCCGAAAGAGGTGCTGCTCAAGAACTTTGGCATGTCGCAGCAGTCAGCGCAGGATATGCGCGAAGGTGAGCTCTTCATCTTCCAGGCGCCGGTGCCCGGCTCGTTAGCCGAAGATCAGAAGCTCGCGGCAGGAAGCCTGGGGCCATCCTCGTACGACTTCTCCTTCCGAACACGTGGGCAGACTCCGACGAAGA
>CAYZHX010000047.1:0-2797 GCA_964476905.1 uncultured Terriglobales bacterium | reverse complement strand
ATTTGACGCCCATCTCAATCAGGAGTATCTTCCTGTCGATATCGATAGGAGGCGCTCATGGGCGATCTACTCCAGGGCACTCTTGATCTTCTGATCCTCAGAACCCTTGCGCTTCAGCCGATGCATGGCTGGGGCATCGCGCAGCGGATCCAACAACTTTCCCGCGACGCACTTCAGGTTGGCCAAGGCTCGCTCTATCCCGCGCTGCACCGCCTCGAACTCAGCGGACTAATCACCTCGGAATGGGCAGCTTCGGAAAACAATCGCCGCGCAAAGTACTACTCCATCACCGCAGTTGGACGAAGGCGCCTCAAAACGGAACTAGCTGACTGGAAGCGCACTTCTCAGGCAATTGCTCTGGTCTTGCAGGAGGGCTGACATGCGGCTGAGACATCTATTCTCGAAACCAAAAGCTGCCGAGCTCGACGACGAGCTTAGGTTCCATTTTGAGAATCTGGTGCAGGAGAAACTCAAAGCCGGGTTCAGCGAAGAAGAATCTCGCCGGCAAGCACGAGTCGAATTCGGGAACATGGACCGCGCGATTGAAAATACTGCCGGCCAATATCCGGGATGGTGGCTTGACGTTCTTCGCCAAGACCTGCGTTACGGCCTGCGGGGACTCCGACGCAATCCTGCCTTCGCTGCCGCAGCCGTGCTCACGCTGGCACTCGGCATCGGCGCAAGCGCCGCTGTGTTCAGTGTTATCGATCACATCCTGTTTCGCAGCTTGCCGTATGCCCACGATGATCGACTCGTTTCGGTCGGACTGACGGCGCCGATCATGCCGCAGGAGTTCATGCTGGGCAACAGCTACTACGTTTGGAAGGAGACGCAAACCACATTCGAGAAGTTCACCTCATGGAGCGGAGTAAACCAGTGCGATCTCTCAGAAGCAAATCCTGAGCACCTGGTATGCGCCTTCGTTGAATCGGACTTTATTCCGACACTCGGAATTGGATTGGTTCGCGGGAGGAACTTTCTGCCAGAAGAAGACGTTCCCAACGCGCCCAAAGTGGCACTGATTTCCTACGGCCTGTGGCAAACCCGTTTTGGGAAATCGGAAGACGTGCCCGGGAAGACAATTTCTCTAAACGGCGAGCAGACCAGAATCATCGGCATTCTGCCGCCGACCTTCGAGCTTCCCGATCTGGAACATACTGATGTCCTGGTACCGCAGCGCATCGATGTAGCGGCTCAGAGGCGGCCCGGCGCAACTCACATCATGTATGCAATCGGGCGTTTGAAACCGGGAATCTCCGCCACCGCGGCCACCGCGTCTTTGCAGCCACAGTTCGAGCAAGCTCTGAGTCAAACGCCTCCGCGGTTTCGGAAGGAGGTCCATTTGCGCGTGCGCTCACTGCGCGATTTTCAGGTTCACGACGCGCGCCTCATGGCCTGGGTGCTCTTCGGCGCAGTTTTGGGAGTCCTGCTGATCGCGGGCGCGAACGTCTCAGGTCTGCTGCTGGCGCGAGCCTCTGATCGCGAAACCGAGTTCGCGATTCGCAAGTCTCTGGGCGCCAGTCGAGCACGGCTTCTCGGTCAATTAATTGCCGAATCCCTGCTGCTCTCCATTTTGGGAATCATCACCGGGTGCGCGCTCGGCGAAATATTACTTCGAATCTTCGTCAACATGGCCCCGCCGGCGATTCCGTACATTGGCCACGCCCAATTAGATGGGCGCGTACTTGGATTTGCCATCGCCATTGCTCTGCTCAGCGGAATTGTTTTTGGCTCGGCTCCTTTTTGGTCCAGTGAGGTGCTCAAGAAGCGCATTTTCAGAACGTCGGCCACCAGCCCGCGAGCATATGCTCGCCAGGCATTACTGATCGCGCAGGTAACTCTGACTCTAGTTTTGTTAACCGCGGCCGGCCTGCTATTGCGCACAGCGCGGAATCTGCAGAATCAATCTCTCGGCATCCGCACTGGCCAACTCCTCACCGCAACGTTCCATCTGGGACGGTACCGCTACGCCGATCCGACAAAACGCATGCAGTTCGTCGATCAACTGGAAGAGAGGCTCAAGCAGATTCCCGGAATAGAATCAGTCGCGGTGAGTGACAGCCTGCCGCCTGGAGGCTTAGAGCACGACCGGATCATCGGCATCATCGCGGTTGAAGGAAGGCCTCGACCCGAAGGGGGAACCGGCGGCAACGTCGCCTGGCGCGCAGTCACGCCAGCTTACTTTCCAACCTTCGGGATACGAATGGTTCGCGGCAGAGCGTTCACGGAAGAAGATCGTGAATCGAATGATCGCGTGGTAATCATCAGCGAGGCCATGGCTGGCCGTTTATTTGCCGGCGAAGATCCTGTCGGCCAACATTTGGATCTCCACGAGTCGGACCATGACAATCCCTGGTACACCGTCGTGGGAGTCGCAGCAAACGTGAAGAACGGAGGACTCGCCACCGAGAGTGAGCCCGAGTACTACAAGCTGTGGCGCAATCGACCGGAAGACTGGAACTCCGTCTTCGCCGGCACCGCCGGTTTTCCTGTGATCTTCACCGTCGATTCCCCGGCAGATCCCAGAGCTCTCCAATCGGTAATTCGATCAGATGCTGCAGCTATCGACAACACGCTTCCGGTGGAGTTCAAGACCGTGCGCGAGCACGTCAGTTCGCTGGCGGATCGGCCAAGATTTGAAGCAGCACTACTGAGCCTGTTCGCCGGACTCGCGATTCTTCTCGCCGCAATTGGCCTGTACGGCGTAATTGCTTTCCTGGTTTCGCGGCGCACCTCGGAAATTGCCGTTCGAATCGCGCTGGGTGCGAGCAAGCAGGATATCGCCTCGCTCATTGGA
>CAYZHX010000046.1:16178-26883 GCA_964476905.1 uncultured Terriglobales bacterium | reverse complement strand
CGTTCGACTTCTCCCATATTGGGAGCGGCAAAGATGACGCGCTTGCCTTCGGCTGTGAGTTTCTTCACCTCGTCGATCATGGCGGGAATGGAGCCGTGAAATCGGGTTGTCGGGCGCGAGTGGAAGGTGAAGGCTTCGTCGCCATCGGTGTTCAAGCTCGAGTCAGCGATGCCGAGGCGCTCGATGTCGATGCCAGGGATGCTGCTGAGCCGTTGATCCCACTCTTCCGGCGACAAGTAAATCTCTTCCGGACGAACCAGCGTGCCAATGCCGCTGCGCTCGTGACGTTCGTTGACCTTGTTCCACCACTCTTCCCGTCGCGCAGATACGGCCGACGGCTCGTCCATGATGACCACGCTTCTGGGAAGTAGATCGAAGAGATGTTGTCCGCTGCCCGCGACTGGCGCATAGAATTCCCATCCTGGGAATACCGCAGCGCCGGTTGCGAGCATGGCATGCTCGATTTCGATTTCGCTTCCACTCAGTCGTCTTCCGGAAAGGCGGGAGTGAATTACACCAAGAACCCGCTCACTTACCGGAGTCTCAGTCAGAGGCAGCAGGACGACTTCATCGACCGGTGCGGCAGAACGCTGCGTACCCGGATCGAACTTGCGAATGGTCTCAACCTCGTCGCCAAAAAATTCAATTCGCAGCGGACGATCGGCTTCCGGCGGATAGACGTCGAGAATGCCGCCGCGAAGTGCAAACTCACCCGGCATGTCAACCGCATCTGCAGAGCTGTACCCAACGGTGCGCAGATGCTCGAGCAGCGGATCGATGTCGATGGTTTCGCTGCGACGAACGATGCGGGCGAGATCGGCGTAGTACTCCGCCGAGTTCAATCGCATTGCCGCGGCTTCGAGTGGCACGATCACAATCGACGCGGCGCCGGTTGCGATCTTCCATAACACCGTCGCGCGCTCTTCCTGAATCTCCGGATGAGGCGAGAGGTTCTCGAATGGAAGCACGTCGTGGGCCGGGAGCTTGAGAATCTGCTTGGGAGTCACCGCTCCGGTGAGCTCTGCCATCGATTGCACGATGGGCAGCATGTCCTCGGCAGCACGGTTGCTCTCAACGACAACGATCAGGGGCGCACCAGCGGCAGCCGCAAGGAGAGGAAGATACAGAGCCTTTGCAGAATTTGTGAGCCCGGAGACACGTCGCCGCCCCGCACGACCTTTCAGGTGGGAGGCCGTACGCTGGAAAGCAGGAGACTTCTCGACGTCCGCCAACAACTCGCGGACAAAGGGCAAGACCATTGAGATACTAAGAAAATTGTAACAGCTAAAATGCGCGTCTCTTTTGTTGCGCCAGTCATGTAGATGAAGTCAAGCAGCGAAAGGTCGCTTTCCAACTGGCACGCTAGCCAACCGACTCTGATACTTCTCTCGGCTTCCAGCTCCGCGCTGCCGTCACGAATTCACGGAAAATCTTCTTTGAAGCGTCATCGTTCTCATAGGTGCGCTCAGGATGCCACTGAACTGCCAGAACAAAGTGGTCTCGCGTTGTGCCCTCGAGCGCTTCGATGACGTCGTCATCCGGGCACCTGGCCACAATCTCGAGGCCGTCTCCGGCGTGTTCTGCAGCCTGATGATGACTGGAATTCACGCGAACGTGCGTTGCTCCGAGCAAGGATGCCAGCCTCGATTGCGGGGCAATCTCGATATTGTGCGCGAACTCGACCGCCCTGCCGGCAGCATGATTGATGTTGGTGTTCTCGATGTGTTGCACCAGCGTTCCCGTCCGCCAGACATTGAGCGACTGTAATCCGTAGCAGATTCCTAAAATGGGCTTATGCAGGTTGTGCGCGTCTTGCAGAAGCAACTCGTCGAGATTGTCTCTGCCGGGATCGGCGGCGGCTGTTTGCGGATGCTTCGCTGCGCTGAACTTCTGTGGGTCAACATCGGCAGGACTTCCCGGAAGCAACACCGCCTCGCAGCTGGTGACCAGCCGAGCAACTTCGTGCGGTGTGGCGGTCGAGGGAATGACGACCGGCTCACCACCTTCTCCTTCAACCGCCTTCAGGTACTGCGGCAAGGCGCGCTGATTGTATTCAGGATCGGCTGATGTTGGCTCGGGAATGGCGATGCGAGGCTTCACGCCCACAGTTTACCGGGAAAGGATGAATCCTATCCGCTTACTTGCAGGGGTACGAGGTGTGCTTTCGGAGGAGAGGCATCCGAATCCTTCCGCTTGCTGAATGCCATGCGATAGACGGCGTCGTAGTGACTCGCAACAACTTCAGCGCTGCGTGTGGCCGCGCAGTGTTCGCGTCCTGCTATGCCGAGCGCGCGCCGGAATTGCGGATTGGCGGCGAGGAAGCGTGCACGCAAGGCAATGTCGCCGACATCCTTGGGGCGAAACCAAAGGCAGCCACGACCGTCGGAAGTAGCGTCGCGATGGCCTTCTACGTCCGCAGCCAATAACGCCCGACCGCGCGCCATTGCTTCCAATGCAAACCCGCCGCTGACATGCTCGCGATCGCAGATCACTACATCGGCGGAGGCCATGGCTCGTCCCCGTAAGTGGGGATTGAGGACTCGCGTCCAGGATGCCAGATTGCACGCCGTGGCAAGTTGACGGAGGGCGTCGGCCGATGTGTTATCGCACAAAAACACGAACACCGCTTCCGGATTGTCCTGGCGAACGACCGAGAATACGCGCATCCAGCGCGACAGAGAATCCCGAAACTCCCACGCCGAATGCTGCGGTAGTTCGGGAACAAGGAAAATCACCGATTCAGGCCCAGTGTCCGTGGCCTGTTGAAGCCACCTGCGATCGGCGGTTGACTCGAGCAATTCGGTGTCGATCGGATCGGGGATCAGAAACACATTTTCCGGACTGACGCCGCGTTCCAGACACTCGAGACGCAGCGCATGGCTGGTGGCAACCACCGCCCCAGCGCGTGTAAGCACGAAGTGCTCGGCGACGCGAAATGAGCGCGCAAGCCATGAGTCTTCGGCACAACTACCTGCGGCAGAAGCAATGCGCTCAATTGTTTGCCGCAGCTGATAAACCACACCGGACGAATTCCTCACGGCTGCCATTCCGGCAGGGAATGAATGCGTGTGAATTACATCGGCCGGGACGTTCCTCGTTCCTTCTTGTAGGATCTTCCGCCATTCGCGGACATGATTCCACGATTGCAGCAACGAGATGCGCGAGGCAGTTCCACTGCGACACTCCTCTAGCACTGGACCGAAGCCGCTGCCGGCTGGCGTGAGTAGAAATGGACGCATGCCAACGGCTGTTTGTCCTTCGATTAGCGGAAGCAGGTCGCGGCTGGATTCGGCTGCGTGGACAACTCTCCATGCGCGCTGCTTTCTGCTCTTTACCTGATGTGCAGAATCTCGTTCCCCGCCTTTCATCAAGCGGGCGCTCTTGAATGTTCCGGTATGGGGAATTCCGGCTGAGAGCATCGCTAATTACGAAACTTCCTTACGCTCTTGCATGAGCAGTTGCGAATACGTGAGTACCTGATTCCGGCCACGGCCTTTGGCAGCATACAGAGCGGTGTCAGCACATTCGATCAGCTTTTGGCGGCAGGTAGCATCGCGACCATACACAGCTATTCCGATGCTGATTGTGAGCTTCTCGTCGCCGTCGAGTGCTTCAATTTCAAAACTTGAATTTTGGACCGCTTTACGTACGCGTTCCGCCACTGAGACAGCCTCTTGTTCTTCGGCTTCGGGCAAAATTATGACGAATTCTTCTCCGCCATAACGCGCCACCGTATCTACTTCACGCATATCTTTCATGAGCAGTGACGTAACTTGACGCAGCACCTGATCGCCGACGTGATGCCCATGCGTGTCGTTCAGAATTTTGAAATGGTCGATGTCGACCATCAGCAGAGAGAAGGTCTCGCCTTTGCGGTCGGATCGTTTTACTTCGAGATCGAGTTGTTGCTCGAAATATCCGCGCGTGCGAAGGCCGGTGAGATAGTCGGTAAAAGCAAAGCGCAGCAGGCCCTCGCTGGCTTGTTCGCGGGTCAGCAAGTTTTCTGCGACCAGGGAAAGGGTCCAGAGTAGGTGGGCATCCTCTTCGGTGAAGGCGTCGGTGGATTTATTGAAGAGTTGTAGCGACCCGAGAACGCGTCCTTTCACGAACATCGGGACTACCAACGCGGATTCTGCCCCTGCTGCTTCCAGCTCCGAATCTGCCTTTTCGTGTTTGCCCTTCTCGATGAGCATCGGAGTGGCGTGCTGGCTAACCCAGAAATGCAGGAGATTTCCTCCCCACGGCGCCTGCGGACTGCAATGAATTGGCCCGCGCTGCAGACGCAGCTCCATTTTTTCTTGCGGCTCATTCCAAAAATAAACGCAGGCTCCATCAAAAGTGACGATCGTCGCTGCTAAATCACAGATGAGATTCAACGCGGGACCAAGTTGCATCTGCGAGCCGGTAATGGTTGCCAAACGCAGAATCGCCTGCACACTTCGCCAGCGTCTGCCCAGAATCTCGGCGCTCAGTTCGCTCTTGATGGGAATTGCGAAGCTGGCCACTTCGAAATTGGGGTCGTGCGGCATGGGCGTGGGTGCTGTTTGAGACAAGCTGAGCAGAGAAGCCGAGGCAGTTCTGCGGTTTGTAAGATGCCGAATCTGTGGGACTTCGTGGTATCGATCTAATTACCCTTAGTGCAATGACTTGCTGGCACAGTTTGGCATCCAGATCAACGGTCAAAACTCGGGAAAAAAGGGAACATTTCCGGTAAAAGTAGGCTGAGCACCAGGCAGGAAATTGCTGCAAATTAAGGCAGTCTCTGTAGGTCTAGCGAAATGAAGCACTTGCAAATTCCTATGTTGCAGGTCTAGGATTGTTTCTGCTGTGAACGCGTTCTGCCCCGAGAATGCGTCGCTCGCGTCGCCCGTTTCAAAACTTTGTAAGTTGCGGTTCCTTGTTCTTTTCCCGTGCTGAGACCGTCGTATCCCAGCACGTCCACGGAGAAGCGTCATGGCTTGGTACGCGTACTGTATTACGGAACAGAAAGCGTTCCTCGGATCTATTCGTTCACGTCGTCCTTTCCCAGTCGAAGGTCTTTCAGGAGTTGGAAATAATCAGATATTCGCTTATCCCAGCGGCGAATTAGCGGTAATCGTGAGTGAGTACATGCCGGGAGAATTGAATCAGCAGGCTGTCATCGAGCATGCGCGCGTAGTAAGCGAGTGCTTCCGCAATACCACCGTGCTCCCGTTCCGTTTTGGGACCATCTTTGAAAGCGATGAGGCTTTGCGCCGCGCGCTTCGTTCCAACCGAAAGGCCTTTACCGACTCGGTATCGCGGCTGAAAGGAAAGGCCGAGATGCACCTGAAACTGGTCGTCAAGGACGGCTCGTTGCGGGAAGCAATGAACGACATCGAACTGCCGGATTCGGTCGGTGGGGAATATCTGGCGCGCCTCCGCGAGAAAGCCTCTCGGCAGCGTGAGCGACAGACGAAAGCACGCGCAATCTCGGTTCAAGTGAACCGGCTCTTTCATCCTCTTGAAGAAGAAGTCAGTTGCCGCAAAGACGAAACCGGCGGCATGCTAATCGACATTGCCCATCTGATCGATGAAAAAGCTGTGGAGCGCTATCAAAATAGCTTCAACAGCGCCGCTCGCCAGCTAAAGAACTGTGAAATTCTGATAAGCGGTCCCTGGCCTCCTTACCACTTCACCCCAGGAAGATTGCGGAGCCCAAAAGCCGAAGCCTAGTGGGGTTCCAACTCGCGCTTACCACTTCCTAATCCCAGCCTGCTTCCAGGGCTGGGATTTTTGTCGATGGCCGTTGCATTCGCAAGTTCGGTACCTCAGCAAAAAGCCCTTACATTTTCTGTCAAACGTGGCTAACATAGGCATCCAAGTACCACTCTTTGGAATCTGAGTACATTGTTTTTTGAGCCAAAGCTTGTCGTGCGCCCGTCCGCCGGGCCTTGGGAAGCCTGGATTGCATTCGTGTAGTACTTCACTTTCTGCCGTTGAGCCGCAATCCGCAGTTTTCCACAGAGAAAGGCTTGCGATTGCAGTCGAAGACCAGGATCCTGATTGCCGACGATGACCAGACGACCGCAAAATCGTTGGCCGACTACCTATCTCGTCGCAACTGTGAGATCGCATTCGCGGGCAGCCACGAGGAAAGCCTGCGTACGATTCGCAGCTTCGATCCTTCCCTCGTTCTGCTCGACTACACGCTTCCCCCGGTCGATGGCGGAGAAACGCTCGAGCGTCTGAAGCAATTGCGTCCGGAATTGCCCGTGATTGTCTACTCAGGACACGCCGCTCCCGAGGTGATCTTTCGCGTTTCCAAATTAGGAGCCGACGACTACATCGCAACACCTTTTCAACTCAGTGATCTGTATTCGCGAATCTCACGCGCCATCGAGAAGCGCGTCTCCGCAGACGGCGGTGGACAGTTGCGAGATCGCGTGCGCCAGCAGAGTGATTTCGCCACGCTGTTCGGCACCAGCGCGCGTATGGAAGAGATCAAGAACACTATTGAGCAAGTGGCAGACACGAACGCTACCGTATTGATTCGCGGGGAAAGTGGAACGGGAAAAGAAGTGGTAGCGCGCATGATCTATCACCACT
Organism: uncultured Terriglobales bacterium; assembly: GCA_964476905.1. Taxonomy (GTDB): domain Bacteria; phylum Acidobacteriota; class Terriglobia; order Terriglobales; family Acidobacteriaceae; genus Gp1-AA112. Next base: position 20,316 of record CAYZHX010000046.1, on the reverse strand, counting down.
CACTCCGGCGTGATAAGCCGTTTGTGAAAGTAAACTGCGCGGCCATTCCTCACGAGTTGCTCGAAAGTGAGTTATTCGGGTACGAGCCGGGGGCATTTACCGGTGCCAATCGCCAGAAGCTTGGCAAATTCGATCAGGCGAACTACGGCACCCTGTTTCTTGACGAGATCAGCGAAATGCATCCGGCACTGCAGGCAAAGCTGCTTCATGTGCTGCAAGATGGCCAATTTTCGCGTCTCGGAGGAAAGCGCGATATCGGTGTTGACGTCCGAGTCTTGGCCGCAACCAACAAGTTCCTCGAACAGGCGGTCGCGCAAGGCGCGTTCCGGGAAGATTTGTTCTATCGATTGAACGTTATAACCGTACACATTCCGCCACTGCGCGAACGACGTGAAGAGATCCCGCTGTTTCTCGATCTGTTTCTGCGCAAGTACAGCGAGTTCTACGGCAAACAACCTCCACCGTTCAGCGACTACGCGCTCTCGCGCATGATCGAATATGAGTGGCCGGGCAACATCCGCGAGCTTGAAAATCTGGTGAAGCGGTATGTGATCGTGGGCAACGAATCGCAGATCATCCGCGAGCTCTCAACCCACAAACCCATCATGCATTCGCAGGCAACGAATGGTGCGGGTATTTCGCCCGCCGATGTCGCCGAGGAAGTTCCTGCGAGATCAATTCCTGCCACAGTTCGTTCGACACGTTCGAAGCACCTCGAAAATTACGATGAGCGCCCGTCGCTGCTCGAGATCGGACGCCGCGCAGCTATGCAGGCCGAGCGCGAAGCCATCGAACGTGTTCTGCAAGAGACGCGCTGGAACCGTCGACAGGCAGCCAGAATCCTGAAGATCAGCTATAAAGCTTTGCTCAACAAGCTCAAGTTGATGGAACAGCAAAGTGCCGACATTGAGCAGCCGCAAACCTAAAAGTGGTACCCGGATTCCATATGTAAGCTCTGTTGGCGTGGTCGGGTTGTTCCCTCTGAATCTAACTTAGGGTATTACAACAGTCGGCGAAGCCGCATGAATGCTGCTCATTTCTAAGTTGCGCGTTTTCAACACCTAGGAGTCGCTGCTTTGGTTTTTCAAGTGCTTAAGGGATTGGCAACAAAAGAGGCAGCATACTTGAGACCTTTGGTCTGTCACCTTGGAAAGCTTCTTCACTTTTGCCCGGTCGCAGCGATGCGCGCCGGCGCCTTGCGTCTCCTGCCCTGAACGGTTCCCTCCATCTTGCCTCTTGAAACAAGCCCTCGTTTGAGGGCTTTTTTCTTGGATGGGCATTCGGCAACCGGCATTCAGCCAGCCCAAACCGAAAAAGCAACGGCGGGTCGAGCGGATGGTATGGTGCACGCGGGAGCAAGCGAGATAAGTCTCCGTCCCGATTTTTTTTCCGTTTTGTTGCGCTGCCTGCCGAATGCCGATCGCGACTGCCGGTGTTATGATTTCTGTTTCCCTACAGCCCAAGGACGGCATCTATATATTTTCTGTATTTGCGACCTGGGGGGTAGCTGAGAATGCAGGTAACTATGGAAAAGAAGCGGCTGGAACAGTTCAAAAAGCAGCTCGAACAAAGGCAACAGGAGCTGCGCCGCGTGGTCTCCCGCACACAGGAAGACGGACGTATTGCCGATGCCGAAGCCGCGCAGGACATTGCCGACCGCGCTGCCAATTCCTACACGAAAGAGTTTTTGTTCGCTCAGAGCAATAACGACCGACAGCTATTGAACATGGTCGAGAAGGCTTTGAGCCGGATTCGCGAAGGCAGCTTCGGCGAATGCATTAACTGCGGAAACGAGATCAATCCCAAGCGGCTTGAAGCCGTTCCATGGACCCGGTATTGCATCGACTGTCAGGAAAAGATGGAAAAAGGCATGCTCGAAGAGTCGAAAACCTAGCATTTCTCTAAGCGCTTTACTCAGGAAAGCGGCCGTGATTGGCCGCTTTTCTTTTGCTCGCTTTCCAGGCGCCTTGCCGAAGCGCAAGAGTGTGGTATGTTCATCCACACCCCCGCCACAAAGTCTGCTCCATGCGATTTTTCGAGCGCGAAGTTCCCAAATCGAACCTGCGCCTGCCGCGTCCGGCCGTGGTGCCGGACCGCGATGATCTGAGTGTGTCGGCGCTGTACCGCGGTTCGCGGTTAGGCGGGGATTATTTTGATTTTGTCGCGATCAATGGCACGCGAATGCTGTTTCTCCTCTCCGATGTCGCTGGACAGCGCGATGAGGCCCTGCATGTTGCCGCAGCGTTGCAGGACGTTCTGGCCGAACGTGCTCACGCTCTGCTCAATGACGAAGACGCGAACGTATCCGACGCGGTGACAGCGCTCGCGCTGGAATTGAATCGCACGGTCATTCAGGCAGCTGGCGGCGTACGCCCGGCGCCCACCTTCCTCGGGTGCCTTGATGAGCAGTTTGGGCTTCTCCACTACATCAACGCAGGGCACACTCCGGCGCTAGTCCGGAGCAGCAGCGAAACCACTCAGCTCGATTCGACTGGTCTTCCCTTTGGTTTGTTTTCCCATGCAACCCACGACGCGGCGGTATCGGTAGTCGCCCCCGGATCTTCGATCGTGCTGGTCTCCAAGGGCATCATTGAAGCAACGTCCGGAAAGCGGGAGTTTGGCGCGGAAGGAGTACGTCAGGTCCTGGAGACACGGCAATTCTTCTCGGCACAGCAGTTATGTCATGACGTGCTGGAGAGTGCAGTCAAATTCTTCGAGCAACCCTCCCGATTCGGTCCACAGTTTTCGATTGCCGGCTTCCACGGCAACCATGAGCCGAACGACATGACAATCGTCTGCTTGATGCGCGTCATTCCGCAGGCCGCTGCAGCCTCCGCTTAGCGGTGACCTTAACTCGCCGGCACCTTCCGAAGTAAGATGTTGGGCCTTGCGGTTCCAGTTAGATCATCGCGGGTGACTATGAAGCGCACGCTTGTAATCCTGATTTGTGTCGTCCTCGTCAGCTTCGGATGCAAGGTAAGCCGTCCTGGCTCGGTCGAGAACAAAGTGATGACCGAGGTGAAGCAGAAGGTCACCATTGGCGGCAAAGAAGACCAGAATCCCGTTCCCGATACTCAGGCCAGCATCGACGAAGGCAAAGAACACTTCGGCCATCACTGCCAGATCTGCCATGGACTAGATGGCCAGAACACGGGCGTTCCCTTTGCGCAGCAGATGTCACCTCCTGTGGCGGACTTGAAATCCAAGGATGTCCAGGATTACACAGACGGCCAGCTGCACTGGATCATCGTGAATGGGATCAATCCCTCCGGAATGCCTGCATGGAAAGGCATTCTTGAAGACGATGAGATGTGGAAGATCATTCGCTATCTTCGCCATCTTCCCGAAAAGGGAAGCATGGGAACACCTGAAGTGTTTAAAGAAGAGCAAGAGGAGCATGAGGAAATGAAATCTGGCGGGCATCCGCATTCGCACGGGCATCACTGAGAAAATAGGCTATCGGCTGTCGGCACTCGGCTTTAGGCTCAAGTACGTGCCGGCGAGGAGACACAATTCCTCAGCGCATACTGATTCGGCAGATATGCAGAATTTAGATCGTGCGGCTGGAAGTCGACAATTCGGCTGTGGCCGAACGCCGACAGGCCATGGCCAACAGCCCGCCTTTCCAACTGCGATATATTGAAAAAGTCTCATGAGGGCCCGTTCGAATGAAGATTGCTGTTGTAGGTTCCGGTTACGTCGGTCTCGTTGCTGCAGCGTGCTTTGCGGAGATCGGACACGACGTGGTCTGTGTTGACAATGACGAGGAGAAAATTGCGGCTCTTAAGCGCGGCGAGACGCTCATCCATGAACAGTATCTTCCGGAACTGCTCGCACGCCACCGCGGGCAGAGGCTGAAGTTCTCTTCCGATCTGCAAGAGGCCGTGCGCTCCTGTTCCGCAATTTTTATCGCGGTAGGCACGCCCCCGTTGGACAGCGGTGATGCTGATCTTTCGTACGTCGAGGCTGTCGCGCGCGAGATTGCACAGTCGCTGAACGGATACAAGGTCGTTGTGGAGAAGAGCACCGTACCTGTTTACACAAATCAATGGGTGCGCCGAGTTATGCAGTTGGCTGGAGCGCGCGGGGCAGATTTCGACGTTGTCTCCAATCCCGAATTTCTGCGTGAGGGCACTGC
>CAYZHX010000046.1:12219-16078 GCA_964476905.1 uncultured Terriglobales bacterium | reverse complement strand
AAACGCCTCGCCGTTCTTGGCCTCGCATATAAAGGCGGCACCGATGACGTTCGGGAATCGCCCGCGGTGAACATTGTGTGCTCACTGCTACGGGAGCAGTGCGCAGTGGTGGCATACGATCCCGCCGCGATGGAGCGCGCACGTGCGGTCCTGACCGGCGATATCACATACGCCGCCAGTCCTTACGAAGCCGCAACTGGAGCTGATGCCCTCATCATCTTGACGGATTGGGAAGAGTTCGGCACGCTCGACCTGGATCGCATCAAAGCGGTATTGAGGTATCCGATTGTTGTGGACGGACGCAACCTCTACAGTCGGGATACTATGCAGAAGCATGGATTTCTCTATGTCAGTATGGGTCGTCCGACAGCCGAACTGGAAAAGCACTCCAGTTCCGCACTGAAACTGAAGGCTCGCGCGGAATCTTAAATGTCACACTTGCAAACGCGAAATCCTCTCCGCATTATGGTCACCGGAGCTGCCGGTTTCCTCGGCTCCCATCTTTGCGATGCCTTACTGGCCGAAGGGCACACAGTCTTAGGTGTCGACAATCTGCTGACGGGAAATCCTCGCAACCTTGAACACCTGAAGAAAGAACCGAAGTTCACTTTTCTGCAGCAGGACATCTGCACCTCGTTCGACCCTGGGGCTGTCGATTACATCTTTGACCTCGCATCGCCGGCAAGCCCTGTGGACTACATGGAGCACGGGATAGAGACCTTGCAGGTGGGATCGCTGGGCGTTTTCAATTTGCTGGAACTTGCGCGGAAGCACCGCGCCAAATTCTTCCTGGCTTCTACTTCAGAATGTTATGGCGATCCCCTGGAACATCCGCAGAAGGAGACCTACTGGGGACACGTGAATCCGGTAGGTCCGCGCTCGGTTTACGACGAAGCCAAACGTTTTGCCGAAGCGACTACAACCGCGTATCGGCGTTATCACAACGTCGACGTGCGCATCGTGCGCATCTTCAACACCTATGGTCCGCGCCTGCAAATGAACGATGGTCGCGTGATCTCGAATTTCATGAAACAGGCCTTGAGAGGCGAAGATCTCACGGTTTACGGCGATGGCAGCCAGACACGCAGCTTCTGCTACGTCAGCGACGAAATCGAGGGCATCCTGAAACTGGCATGGTCGAGCGAGCAGGAGCCAACGAACGTTGGTAATCCGGGGGAGTTTACGATTCTCGAGTGTGCACGCGAAGTGCTGCGCGTGACAAATTCCAAAAGCGGAATCAAACACCTCCCATTGCCGCAGGACGATCCTAAGCAGCGCCGCCCTGACATTACGAAAGCTCGCAAGCTGCTGGGATGGGAGCCGAAGATCGATTTGCCGAGCGGCCTGCGTTTGTCGCTCGATTACTTCCGGACGGAAGTCGAAGCCGAGCGTGCTGCCACCGGTCAGAGTGCGCGATAATCATGCAATCCACGCGAAACGACCTGAATTCACTGGCTGCGCGTGTATTCAAAGGCGCACCTGCAGAAGAAGCCGTCGTGCTCGCGTGGCCGCTTGCATGTGGATCAGCGGTCGCGGGGAGAACGCAGGCTTTTGCCTATCAAGATGGGATTTTGCGAGTTAGGGTTCCAGACCGGAGCTGGCAATCGCAGCTCGAAGACTTCTCGCCCCAGTATAAGGCGAAGATATTGAGGTTAACCGGCGTGAGCGTTGAACGCATTCGATACGATTTAGAAAGATGAAGATCACGCAAACAGACGTTGAATACGTCGCTACTTTGGCGAACCTGCAGCTCTCATCTGCCGAACGCGAGCGGATGGAAAAAGATCTGAATTCGATCCTCGAGTACATCGACACGCTTTCCGAGGTAGACACCAGCAACGTGGAACCAATGGCGCAGGTGCAGAGTGTTTCCGGAAATGGGACTGCTGTCGACCCTCTGCGCGCCGACGAGTTGCGGCCCTGTCTGCCGCGCGAACTCGCCCTAAAGAATGCTCCGCAGAGCGATGGCGCGTTCTTCCGCGTACCCAAAGTAATCGAACGATAGCGCATGGCTGAAGATCTCGATCTCAATCTGTTCACCATCAGCTCTGCCCGCATTGCCGTGCAGGAGCGCCAGACTACTGCTGTCGCTCTGGTCGAGAAGTTCTACGAGAAAATCGAAGCCGAAGATCGCAAATCAGGCCAGACAAATGCGTACCTTATGCTCACTCGCGAGCGCGCTGTGACGCAGGCGCGGAAAATCGACAAGATCGCCGATGCCGGCGAGCCTCTCCCGCCTCTGGGAGGGGTGCCAATTGCGGTAAAAGACGTGATTGTCACTTCGGGAGTACGCACGACTGCGGGCTCGAAGATTCTGGGCGACTACATCCCTCCGTACGATGCAACTGCCGTTTCCCGACTTGAGCAGGCTGGTGCGATCGTTTTGGGAAAGCTCAACTGTGACGAATTCGCGATGGGCTCATCGAACGAGAACTCTGCGTGGGGTCCGGTCCGAAATCCGCGCGATCCGAGCCGCGTCCCCGGAGGCTCGAGCGGGGGCTCGGCAGCGTCGGTTGCCGCGGGTACTGCAGTTGCCAGTCTTGGATCGGACACCGGAGGCTCCATTCGCCAACCCGCGGCATTCTGCGGAGTGGTAGGACTCATGCCGACGTACGGACGAATTTCCCGATACGGTCTCATCGCCTTCGGCTCATCATTGGATCACATTGGCCCACTGACAAAATCGGTCAAGGATTCAGCGATTCTGTTGCGCCACATGGCCGGACATGACGCAATGGACACAACCTCTTCCGCCGCGGAAGTTCCCGATTACGAACAGGAGATCGGGAAATCGGTACGCGGGCTGCGCATTGGAGTTCCCAAAGAGTACTTTCCAGCGGAGATGGACTCGGCAGTAGGTGCAGCGGTGCAGAATGGAATCGATTTGCTGGCCAACGCCGGATGCGAGGTGAGGCCCATCTCGCTTCCGCACACGAAGTACGCCATTCCTGCGTACTACATCATCGCCACAGCTGAAGCGTCATCAAATCTCGCCCGCTATGACGGCGTTCGCTACGGCTATCGTTCCCGAAATGGGAAGACGCTTTCCGATATGTACCGGCTCAGCCGCGATGAAGGCTTTGGTGCGGAGGTCAAGCGGCGTATTATGCTCGGCACGTACGCATTGAGTGCCGGCTATTACGATGCGTATTACTTGAAAGCGCAAAAGGTACGCGCCCTCATTGCACGGGATTTCCTCGAAGCCTTCAAAGAAGTCGATGCGATCGTCACGCCCACGACTCCCACTCCGGCATTCAAGATCGGAGAAAAATCTGACGATCCACTGGCCATGTATTTGGCGGATATCTTCACCGTCACCGCCTCTCTCGCCGGAATCCCAGGCATCTCCGTGCCATGTGGCCAGTCTGCCGACGGTTTGCCTATCGGAATGCAGATCTTCGGGCGTCATTTCGAAGAGGGCACGATTCTGCGCCTTGGCCATGCCTTTGAGCATGCCCGAGCTACGCCGCAGGCATGATTGAACATGAATCGAAGCACGCGGTGGCGCATCTTATCTGGTTGGGATTCCCATGTCTGAAAAGATTCACAAGAGCGACGCCGAGTGGCGCTCGAAACTGAGTGACGATCAATTTCGCGTAGCGCGTCAACGCGGAACGGAGCCGCCATTTACAGGAAAGTACAACGCGGAGAAGCGGCCTGGAACGTACACGTGCGTCTGCTGCGGCCAGGAGCTGTTCAGCTCCGACGCCAAGTACGAATCCGGCAGCGGTTGGCCTAGTTTTTATCAGCCGATTCGCGAGGAAAGTGTCGCGACCAAAGAAGACAACGAATACGGCATGCGCCGCGTTGAAGTGCTTTGCAGCCGCTGCGACGCTCATCTCGGCCATGTCTTTCCTGA
>CAYZHX010000046.1:10566-12119 GCA_964476905.1 uncultured Terriglobales bacterium | reverse complement strand
CCAACTCGCGTCCATTCACGATCCTCGCGCATCTCATAACTTTCGTCGGAAATGGCGACTGCAACTCAAACTTTCAACGGCAGTTCGGCTAGCGCATGGAATGACGTAAATCCTTGGCTCGTCGCGATTGCGGTGATGTCCAGCACCTTCATGGAAGTGCTGGACACGACAGTCGTCAATGTCTCGCTGCCTCATATCGCCGGAAGTCTCTCGGCTACACCCGACGAAGCCACCTGGGCGCTGACTTCTTATCTAGTCGCCAACGCGATCATCCTGCCAATGACGGGCTGGCTTGCGAACTTCTTTGGACGCAAACGTCTGCTGCTGTTTTCTGTGGTGGGATTCACGGCATCGTCATTCCTGTGCGGATTAGCGCCGACGTTGCCGTTGCTCATTCTCTTTCGGTGCATACAAGGCGCCTGCGGCGGCGGATTGCAGCCACTCTCGCAGGCGATTCTGATGGAGGTTTTTCCCCCGCAAGACCGCGGCAAAGCGATGGGGTTTTGGGGACTCGGCATCGTAGTCGCGCCGATGCTCGGCCCAGTGCTAGGTGGATGGCTGACTGACAGCTATAGCTGGCGGTGGGTCTTCTATATCAACGTACCCATTGGCATCGTTGCTGTCTTCCTCACGACGATCTTTGTTTTCGATCCTCCTTACATCAAGCGCTCCACCGGCAAGATCGACTACTGGGGAATGGGTTACCTGGCGATCGGAATTTCATGCCTGCAGATCATGCTCGACAAAGGGCAGGAAGAAGACTGGTTTGGATCCAACTTCATTCGCATTCTTTTGGTGTTCACGATTATCGGTCTCGGTGCATTCATCGTTCGTGAATTGACGACCGAGCACCCCATCGTGGATCTCTCAGTGTTCAAAATACGCACCTATGCTACCGGCGTATTTCTGATGACCGTTTTGGGATTCGTGCTTTACGGCAGCACCGTTCTAATTCCTCTGTTGCTGCAGACAATACTGGGATATCCCGCGCTCCAAGCCGGGATTGCCATGCTGCCGCGCGGTCTCGGGTCGTTCATTGCAATGCCTGCCGTTGGAGCACTGCTTTCGAAGGTGAAAGCGCATTACCTGCTCGTGTTCGGAATCCTGCTGGGAAGCTTCGCCATGTTTCGGCTGTCGCATTTAAACCTGAATGTGGGCTACTGGAATTTCTTTTGGGCGCTCATTTGGCAGGGCATCGGAATGGGATGCATCTTCATTCCGCTCACCACGATTACGAACGATCCGATTCCGGTGGAACGAATGGGCAATGCCACAAGCCTGTTCAATCTCATGCGCAATGTCGGCGCCAGCATCGGAATCTCGCTGGTGACTGCAATTCAGACTCGTCACTCCCAAATGCACGTGAACAATCTCACAGCTCATGTGACGCCCAGCAACCTTCAGGCCCAGGGGCTGGTACAAGGTATGACGGGAGCGTTCACATCTCAGGCGGGAGTCGATCCGGCAACTGCGCAACACATGGCCAGCGGAATGCTCGAGAACATCATTCGCCAGCAGGCGGCGATCATGAGCTTCAACGATGTCTTCTGGTT
>CAYZHX010000046.1:8820-10466 GCA_964476905.1 uncultured Terriglobales bacterium | reverse complement strand
TACCAGCGCGGCCCGCGTCCCCCGCGGTCACGATCGCGATCTCCGCGATTGCCGCCGCGTCCACCACCACCGCCGGGACGTCCACCGCCGAACGAGCGACCACCACCGCCGCCGCGTGAATCTCCGCGCTCGGTTCGTGGACGCGCCTCGTTCACTGTCAGCGACCGTCCGCCCAGATCGGTTCCGTTCAGCGCGGTAATCGCGGCATTGGCTTGCGTGCCATCGGCCATTTCGACAAAACCAAATCCGCGCAAACGTCCGCTAAATTGATCGCGAATTAAGTTCACTTCACCCACAGTTCCATATTTTCCAAACGCCTGTCGTAGATCGTCTTCGGTAGCGCTGAAGGGCAGATTGCCAACGTAGATGTTCAAGGCTTAGAGGTCCTTTCGAAGATCTCGGCTTGCAAGTTCTTAGGAGCCGGTAAAACACCAAACCCAGGCGGGAGCGCTCTCGAAGCAGGTTTTCTGTCGGCAGGGCAACTGCATAGAGCTTGGACGCTCTAACTTTACTCCTATGTCTGTTTTCGTGCTACTTGGGAGGTGAGCGGAATCTCTGCTAACCGCAGGGTTACTGGTTCGGCGTTGTCCAGCGACAACAACGGCCGGCAAGCCAATGGGCGGTTCGGCCCCATTGGTAATCTTGCCGCCCTGAAAGTACCGCGCTACGCTGCGCCGAGTGAGCGATTCGACTCTAACTCGCGAGACCATCTACGACGGTCCGGAAATCACGCGGCCAGCGAGCGTGGCGATTGATCCCGCTTCGGACGATTTCGTGCAGGTCGAACGAGATATTGATGGTTTCGTCGTTCACGTTTTCGCAAGAATTGCGGCGGCATTTCTGATCTCCGCATTCTTCGCAAGCTATTCCGATCGGCTCACGGATAATGTCGCACTCGCCGTGAGCAGCCAGGCGGTCGTGGTCCTGATCGGGGGCATGCTTGCGCTTGCCTTAGTAGCTTCCCGCAAAGTAGCGAATCTTCCAATCAGCGTTGCGACTGCGACACTGATCGGATATGCAGCTCTGCAAGGCATTCTGTTTGGACTGGGATTTCGAACTGCTTACGGATGCTCGTTCTCTCCGGGGTACGTTAGCATCGCAGTCATCTTTGCCTTGCTGTGCCTTTTTGGAACTTGGTCCGGCCGCGACCTAACTGGTTTCGCGCCCTTGTTCGTCGGATCGATCGCGGCGTTTGGGATCGCGCTCTGCTCGATTTTTCTGTGGGATCAGAAGGCAGTTGTGGCCTTGGCTGCCTGCGTACAGTGCTGGTTGACGCTCGCACTCGTCGGATACCATCGCGATTTCATCCGCGATCTGCCCTCAAGTTTTGAAAATGATCCGAAGTGGCAGAAGGCAGCAGTCATCGGTGCGCTGCAAATCTACCTCGACGTTGTCATCATTCTTATCATCATCATGCAGGCGCGGTGGCTCTCGCAGCTCACCGAAGATCAGAAGCGCGAGCGCCGACGGTCGTTGCTGTAGGTCTAGCCTCCCAGGAACTTTTCTTCCCGATTCAATCCCAAACTGCGGTATAACTGTCCCGCTACAGCCGAACAAATTAGGCTTTTCACTCTGGCAACGCATGCCGGAGTCCGTCCAAGGAGGACCATGAGTTCTGCTTCGCTTTCCCCCGCCGCCCCTACACC
>CAYZHX010000046.1:1859-8720 GCA_964476905.1 uncultured Terriglobales bacterium | reverse complement strand
CACACCAGTAGTACATGCCCACTTGCAAGTGCGGTTATACTGATTTTGTACTCAGCCGATCATCTTTGATGAGGCTGTATTCACGAGGCCGGGAGCATCCGCCTCTAACGGATGTCACCGGAGACCTGGAGGGCCGTCTTCAGCAGTACGGGTGACCTAGCTCGGACCGTCACCGAGGTCCGACTCGACAATCCGCGAAGCCCCCTTTCAAAGAGAGCGACGCGCGCTTTTCTGCGCGTAATGTGTTCCGCGCTCGATGGCCTTTCTGCTGTCCTCCTTCCTTCGAATTGCCGCATTTGCGAGCGACCCCTAGTTCGACTTGCGCGTCTTCCAGTTTGCGATTCCTGTAGCGGTTCTCTTGAACGCGCGCACGTAAGGGCCTGTTCGATTTGCGGAGAGGCTCTTGATCTAGGTTCGCCGGAAGCGCAGCCCATTTGTCCGTTGTGCCGGCGCGCGCATCCTGAGTTTGATTTCGCGATTTCGTTCGGCGCCTATGACGGTGCGCTGCGCAGGCTTATTCATCTGCTCAAGTACGAGCAAATGAGACCGGCAGCAAACCTTTTGGCTGCAAGGCTTGCGCAGTTAATCGCAGGACGGTCGTTTGCCGGCAGTGATCCGGTGCTCCTGATTCCCGTGCCGCTGCATCGAATAAAGCATCGCCTGCGCGGGTTTAACCAGTCGGAACTGATTGCGCGCATCGCGGCGCGTTATCTGGATCGGGCGCGCTTTACAGTTCACGTCGGGAATTTGCGCAGAGTTCGGGCGACAGTTTCGCAGACTGGGTTGACGCGTCATCAGCGTCGCGAGAACGTTCGCGGAGCTTTCGTCGTCGCAACTCCTGCGCAGCTTCGTGATCGCACGGTCATTCTTATTGATGATGTCTACACTACAGGTACCACGCTCAACGAATGCGCTCGCGTGTTGCGAAAAGCAGGAGCGCGCGAGGTGGTGGTCGCGACGGTCGCCAGGGTTTATCGGTCGCAGGCCGAGATGAAGATTGTCAGTGGCGCGGCATACGCTGCAGCTTTATCTCCGCAAACGCAAGAGGAGCAAGCTGCCGTGCAGGCGGTTGCAGGATAACAAGACCATGTCGAGACACAATCCATTGTCGCATCGCCACTCCGGCCATCATGCGCAGCAGGCACATCCTGGCTCCCCGGCGGTGCTCGCGACTCACGTTGTGCCCAGCGACAATGGACGTTTGCCGATGCAGTCCCCGGTGCTCGTGCTCAACGCTTCGTATGAGCCCATTAATATTTGTGCCGCGCGGCGAGCACTTGTCCTCGTTTTAAAAGGCGTGGCCATCACCGAAGAAGAGAATGGACACTTCCTGCACTCGGCTAGGCTGGCGATGCGATTACCTTCTGTAATTCGTCTGCTGGAATACCGCCGCATTCCGCACCAGACTCGCGCTCTCTCACGGAAGAATATTCTGCTGCGCGATCGCAATACGTGCCAATACTGCGGCGTAGTGCTCTCGTCGGCCGAGCTGACACTCGATCACGTGATTCCTCGTTCGCGCGGCGGTGTGTCGACTTGGGAAAACCTCGTGGCCTGCTGTCATCCCTGCAATCATCGCAAAGGCAACCACCTGCTGGGCGAAATCAACATGCGTTTGATGCGTGAGCCGCGCGCCTTCAGCCTCCACACCAGCCGTCATATTATGCGCATGATCGGGCGCTCCGACCAGAAGTGGCGCAAGTATCTCTTCTACTAAGGCATTCGCCAGGCAGACCGTCGAAGCTTTTGCCAAGTTCATCCGCGGTAGAGCCGTCAGGCTACGGCTGGCTCGGAAAGTATCAGAGTCATACGCCCTAATTCTCGCCGAATTGGGATTGGCCACCCACGCAGCGTCATTTGAGCCCTCCGGCTTTTCATATCCAATCTGCAGGATGTACGGAAACTCATATGGAACCACGCGACGCGGGTACCCGCTAATGGGTACTGATGGGTGAGACTTGCGTGTAGTTGTTGCCAAGACGGCTACTCTCGTCCCTAACCGCTCACGCTTCATCTCTCGTCCCACTGTTTGTCACCTTATACGGCAGCGCGAGTGCATTTTCTTCCAGGGCGCAAGAAAAGCTCAGGAGAAGAATTGAATGACACTGCGTTACAAAGTTTTTGAAAGTCCGCTCACGAGAATGGCGAGCGCGATCGCCAGCTTCTCTATTTTGCTGCTCCTACTTTCCTCACTGGCATTCGGCCAGGGAATCACGACAGGTTCGATTACGGGCACCGTGCAGGATCCGCAGCAGGGCGTGATCGTTGGAGCGAAAGTTACTGCAGTAAACAACGGAACGAATTCGACTTACAGCGCGGTGACGAATTCGGTCGGATATTTTGAAATCCGCGGCGTGCCCGTCGGCGCATATACGGTCACGATCGAAGCGTCCGGGTTTAGCAAAACGCGCGTTAACAACCTGAACGTAAACGCCGGCGTGCCGACCAGCGTCGGAGCGCAGCAACTGCCATTAGCGAGCACTTCGTCTGAGGTTACTGTCGAAGCAACGGCCCCTCTCATCCAAACTGATTCGGTCCAGACCGGAGAGACCTTCGAAACCAAGAAGTTGATGGATCTTCCGATAGGAAACGGTCCCGACTTGGTGGCTTTGTTTACGCCTGGAATCGTTCCGACGGGTGACGCCAACTTCGCCAACACGAATGGTGCCGCGTTCTCGAGTAACGGCCAGCGCGGCCGAGACAACAACTTCCAGATCGACGGTCAGGCGAACAATGACTCGCTAATCGGCGGTCCTTCGCTTTTTATCGGAAATCAGGATGCGATTGCAGAAGTTCAGATTCTGACGAACTACAGCGCTGAATACGGCCGGAACACAGGCACGATCGTTAACTACATTACTAGGGGTGGCACCAACAACTATCACGGCACCGCGTTTGAAATTTACAACGGCAACTGGGGTGACTCGCTGGCAAGTCAGGAGAAAACACCGCTGAATGGATTCTGCACTCCGGGGCAATCGTCATCGACGGGTTGCACCACTGCGTCAGTACCCAGATATGTCGACAATCGCTACGGCGGAACCGTTGGCGGTCCAATTCTGCACGACAAGCTTTGGTTCTTTGCCGGCACGAATATTGAAGCGCAGCGTATAGGGTCTGCTCCGTCGAGCTCCGGTGGTGTGCTGACGCCTACGCCAAACGGCTTAAAGCAACTACAGGCCGCCTTCCCGGGAAATGCTGCGGTCGGGGCTTTGGCGAATGTCGGTCCTTTGGCAATCAAGCAGGGAACGCCAAACTTCACAAACGTGCAAAATATTCCCGTCTTGGGAGTGCCGATTGAGTTTGGCTCATTGGTGCGCACTCTGCCCAGCATCTTCAACGATCACGAGGCCAGCGGGCGCATCGATTACCAGTTGTCGCAAAATGATCGCCTTTTCGGCCGCTACCTCTTTCAGCAACAGATCAACACCAACGTGGACTTCATTGGCGCGCTGGGGATTGCGCAGGGAGATTTCGTCGATGTTCCGGCCCGCGTGCAGGAAGTCGCAGTTGATTATTCGCACACCTTCTCACCGAACATGCTCAATCAGACGCGGTTCAGTTACTCGCGTTTGAATGTGGGATTCGAAGGCGGTGCTTATTCGAACTGCCTCCGCTCCAGCTTTAGCAAGTGTCCGACGAGCGTGGTTTTCACCGATGGCACGGATATGAACCTTGGGCCCGACGCAGGCTTCCCCCAGGGACGTTTCGTGATTGATTACCAGGTGCAGAACAATGCTTCGTGGCGTATTGGCAACCACTCCCTAAAGTTTGGTGGAGAGTTCGACCGGCAGAGTCAACCGAACTCTGGCTTGGCGAACGTGAATGGCACGTTCTTCTTCAGCAGCTTCAACAACTTTATCAACAACAAGGCTAGCCGCTTGAGCCTTACGGATGGTCCACCGACCATTGATTTCAGTGAGAATCAGGGTGCTGCCTATATTCAGGATGATTGGCGTATCAAGGACAATCTCACCCTAACTTTGGGAACTCGCTATGAGCTCAATGGACAGGCTCTGAATCTCCTGCATGACATAACCACACAACGCGAAAGCAACCCGGCTACTGCTTTTTGGAGCGCTAGCGTTCCTCTCAGCATGAGAACTGTCCCCGCGCTTCCGCTGGATAAGAACAACTTCGGACCAGTGGCTGGCTTCTCGTGGTCTCCCCGGATGCTTTCATCCATCTTTGGTGAAAACCAAACTGTCATCCGAGGTGGCTTCCGCATCGCTTACAACCCTGAGTTCTACAACCTCTTCACAAATGTGGCCGCGTCAACTCCAATGGTGAATGCCGGCCGTATCGCGAACTGCCAGAATTGTCTGCCTGCATCGGGTATCGCCGCCGATGTTCAATCCCTCAACCTTCCGAACATTGCCAGGAATGTGAATCCGGGAATCAGGACCCAATCGGTGGTAGATCCCAACCTCCACAATCCCTATTCGGAACAGTGGAACCTCGGAATTCAGCGCCAGATTGGAAGCAAGATGGTGTTTGAGACTCGCTACGTTGGCGACCATGGCATAGGGCTGTATCAGACGATCAATGCCAATCCTGCCTTGAATCCTCTGATTACTGCCGGATTCGCGAGCGTCATACCTGCCGGCTTCACGCCTTGCACGACTGCCGGCGCTCCGGGCTTCGCTCAGGGATACGCAGATTGCAACAGGACGAATGTACTGAAGCGCGGGAACTACGCCTTCTCGATCTATCACGGCGTACAGAATCGTTTTGAGATTCAGAACTGGCACGGAATCACGGCGGGCGCTACGTACACCTGGAGCAAGACGATTGACAACGCAAGCGAGATCTTCAGCACGATTGGCGGCGGGAGCACGCAGTCTTACGCGCAGAACCCGTTTAACACCAACACGGCTGAGCGCGCGACTAGCGGCCTCGACTATCCCAATGTCGCGACCGTCTACATGCTCTATGATGTGCCTTTCTTCCGTGATCGTGGCGGATTGATGGGCAGACTGCTCGGAGGATGGCAGATCAATCCGACGTGGCGCTACACCAGCGGCCAACCCTATACCGTCATCGAGCTGTTCAATCCGGCAACAGCTGGGTTTAATGCGACGACCGATGCCGCTGCAACGAACCTATGCGACCCAACCGGAACGGATAGCAGCACATACTCTGCTTGCCACCCAATAATGTCGAATCCGGCGGCACCACTCGACACAGTCGGGCAGTACACCTCTACCGGCGCGTTGGTGAACTTCTATACTGGAGCCCCGGTCACGAAGAACGACGTGCACTGGATCGCCAATGATCTAAGCGCAGCGCGCGTGTTGGGGACGCCCTTTGCAGGAGCCGGTCGTAACCTGCAACGTGGTGACACCATTAACGCTGTCAATCTCGCACTCCTCAAGAACATCAAGCTTACGGAGCGGTTTACGGTCCAGCTCCGCGGAATCGCATATAACGTACTTAATCGCGATTACCGAGGCGTCACCGATTTCCCGTATATCGACGCGGGAAATTTCAAAGACGCTCAGGGAGGCTTTGCGAACACCTTCTTTAATCCAACCGGTAACTCCCAAACCAATTCGGTCTTCTCCGGTATTGACCGGCGGAGAATCGAAGTCGGCGCGAAGATAATCTTCTAGTCGTCGACTCAGTACTGAAGGCGGTGGTCATAATCCACCGCCTTCTTTTTTTGAGGGCAAGCTCGAAAACTGCCATTTTCGCGCGTCTACCAGCCAAGCTCCAGCCCGGAAGCAAACGAGCTTTCTCTGACAACTGCCCAGTTCTGGACAGCGCCGGTCCATCTCCGAACAGCGTTCGGTGTGATCCGTTGTGGAGTTACATATCTGAGGGACCGTTTGCTATCTAGTCGTGACGATTTTCGTCAGAGTTTGGTGGCGGCAATGCGGCACGCAGCGAAGAATGAATCCGTAGTACCTAAAAGCCGACGATTCGTCCCTTGAGAGGGACAAAATCGAACTTGCGTCGTCCAAAATGCGAACAGAACACCAGTACAGGTGCGATACGTGCAACAAAGCGAACTGAATATGACCCGGTAACCGCCGGGGCGGAGGATGTTGTGGGACTGTCAACGACTTCGGAGGGGCATATCAATATGGTGATTGCTCCAAGGATGAGGGCAATAATCGCCGACGATGAACCGCTTTCACGCGAAAAACTGCGCATGCTGCTCGATCACGAGCCGGAAGTGCAGATCATGGCTGAATGTACCGGCTTGGAAGATACTCTGCATGCCGTCCGCACGCATCGGCCCGACGTTCTGCTGCTCGACATAGAAATGGAAGGCGGCACCGGGTTCGATGTACTTCGCGATCTGCCTGCGAATGAGCGCCCCATTGTGATCTTCACCACGGCTTACGACAGCTATGCCCTGCAGGCATTCGAAGAACACGCCCTTGACTATCTGCTGAAGCCCTTCGATCAGGAACGTCTGCACCGCGCTCTGGAACGCGCGCGCAATGAGATGAGCAAGTCGGCCAAAGGCGCGGTAAATGAAAGCCTCGCGAACCTGCTGAATGCAGCCCGTCGTCCTCCGGAGAATCGGCTGATTATCAAGTCGGGCGGAAGGGTTGTGTTTATCCAGATCGACGAGATCGACTGGATCGAGGCGGCGGCGAATTATGTCCGCCTGCACGTTGCTGGGAAGAACGCGTACCTGTTTCGGGAATCCATCGGAAGGATGGCCGACAAGCTCGATCCGTCGCAGTTTATCCGCATTCACCGATCCTTCATCGTGAACGTCAGCAAGATCAAAGAACTGCAGCCATGCAACAACGGTGAGTTCATGGTCTCACTGCGAAACGGCAAGGAACTCCCGTGCAGCCGCTTCTACCGGCATGCGCTTGAGTCGCTGTGGAAAGGACCGAAGTA
>CAYZHX010000046.1:0-1759 GCA_964476905.1 uncultured Terriglobales bacterium | reverse complement strand
ACCAGTGTCGTTTTGCCGGCGCCGAGATCGCCGCGCAAGACCAATAGCTGTCCGGCATGCAAGAGCATGCTGAGTTCTCGGCCGGCAGATATTGTCTCTTCGCCCGAGTTAGTGACGAATTCGCGCGCAAGCCTCACCTGCGCTGCGCTCCGCCCTGAATCCACGTGAACTCGTCGGCTTGCTGCGCAAACCGAAATGCCTGTGGGAGCGAGGCGATCACGTCAGTGGCCAACATCGTGCGCTCCGTTTGTACGGTGAGAGCGCAATCGGCAGCGAGGCCGTGCAGGTATACGGCTGCTCGAACCGCGTCAGATATCTGGTGCGGATACTGCGCAATCATTCCCGCGACCATTCCCGTCAGCACATCGCCGCTGCCGCCTTTTGCCAGCCCAGGATTGCCCGTAGTGTTCACCCAGATCCGCCCGTCAGGATTTGCGATCAGCGTGCGCCACCCTTTTAGTACCAGAATGAGGCGATGCTCGCGAGCGAACTCGCGCGCAATGTCAATGCGATTGCCTTCAACTTCGGCAACAGTCTTTCCAATCAACCGCGCCATCTCTCCCGGATGCGGCGTAAGCACGAGCATGCGTTTTGCTCCATCAAGCAGGTGAGCGGCGCCTTCGAAGGCATTCAACCCATCGGCATCGATCACCAGAGGAACGGAACAACTCTCGACAAAGCCGCGAACCGCGTGAACAGTCTCGCGATCGCGTCCCAGTCCGGGGCCGAGTGCGACGACGTTTTTGCGCTCCAGAATTGGTTTCAGAGTGTTCTCGTGCAACGCCTTTTGCGAGATGGCTCCAGAAGAAGTCTCATCCATTGACTCCGTCATGAGTTCCGGAATAGCTCCTGCAACAATGGGCAGAAGGCTGCCTGGCACAGCGCAGGTCACCAGTCCTGCGCCGATCCGCAAAGCGGCCATTGAGGCCATCGTCGGAGCTCCGGATTTTCCTCGTGAGCCTCCGATGATTAATGCGTGGCCGTACAAGCCTTTGTTGGAATTCAGGCGACGCGGCTCGCAAAGTATGGCAGGAGGCTCATTCCACTCGATTCCCAAATCGGAATTGACGAGGTCTTCGGGCGAGCCGATATCGGCAACCACGATCGGACCTGACGTTACAGCGCCAAAAAGAATCCCGGGTTTAGGGGCTGTGAAGGTGACGATCGCACTGCTGCGGCAGGCGCCGCTCTGTTGTAGAGCAAACGAATTCGAATCGAGGCCTGATGGCACGTCCACGGAAACAACTGGTGCGCGGGCTGAATTGATTATCTCGACCGCTTTACCCGCGAGTTCGGGTAGGGGAGGACGAAAGCCGGTGCCAAAGATCGCGTCGATGATTACATCGGCTTTGCCACAGAGACCACCAAGCGCGTCTGCCTTTCGTGGCTCACGAATGCAATCGGGGAGAGACGGTAGAACCTTGAGCATCTTTTCTGCGTCGCCTTTTACTTCCTGCGGAGCCGCCAGCAGCACGGTCGTGACCGCCCGCCCTGCTTCCTGCAGCTTGCGAGCGGCTACAAAACCATCGCCGCCATTATTCCCCTTGCCGCAAACCACGAGAACGCGCTTCGCGTCGGGATACTGGCGAAGCATGAAGCGCGCGACTGCCGCGCCGGCATTCTCCATCAGTGTTGGCGAGGGTATGTGATGCTTCTCGGTTGTGAGGCGGTCGATTTCCCGCATTTCTGCGGAGGTGACGATCTTCATGCGGCTGCAGATTTGTGACAAGTCTGGCGCTGGCGCCAAGCTCGGATTCTA
>CAYZHX010000045.1:12430-27074 GCA_964476905.1 uncultured Terriglobales bacterium | reverse complement strand
GCTTGCTGCGCGAAGACAAAGCATTGACGAATCGGTTCTTGCGTTCGCATGCCTCAGTTGAGTCAATCCGTAAGCAAATTGAGGGCCACACCACCATCCGCGAAAAGGTTTCGACTTCGGTCGATCTACCGCTAAGCAATGAGTGCAAGCGCGTGCTTGCCTACGCCGCCGAAGAAGCCGAGCGGCTATCACACAAACACATTGGAACCGAACACCTTCTGCTTGGACTCCTGCGCGAAGAAAAATGCTTCGCCGCCGAGATTCTCCACGAGCGCGGATTGCGCCTGAGCGCGATCCGCGAAGAACTCGCCCGCACCACGCAGGAGAAAGCACAGCCGCAGCGCTCGCGCGAATCTTCTTTACTCAGTGAATTCTCACGCGACCTTACACAGGCCGCGATGGACAACCAACTCGATCCGCTCGTGGGACGAGAAGGCGAAGTCGAGCGGGTCATCCAGATTCTCTGCCGCCGCACTAAGAACAATCCGGTGCTGATCGGAGAGCCTGGAGTTGGAAAGACCGCGATCGTCGAAGGTTTGGCTCAGCGAATTGCTGATGGCGACGTTCCTTCGTTCTTAGCCGAAAAGCGTATTCTGGCTCTCGATCTTTCGCTGATCGTCGCCGGCACCAAGTATCGCGGACAGTTCGAAGAGCGTCTGAAGACCATCATGAAAGAGCTGATGGAGAATCAGCAGTCGATCATCTTCATCGACGAGCTCCATACATTAGTTGGAGCAGGTTCGGCAGAAGGATCTCTCGATGCTGCCAATATTCTGAAGCCGGCATTGTCACGTGGAGAAATTCAGTGCATCGGCGCAACGACTCCAGGCGAATATCGCAAATCGATCGAGAAAGATCGTTCCCTCGAGCGCCGCTTCCAGTCTGTAAAAGTTCCGCCTCCGAACGAGGGCGATGCCGTGAAGATCATCAACGGCATCAAGGATCGTTACGAGAAGTTCCACGCCGTCACCTACACGGAAGAAGCAATCGAGTTCTCGGTATCGCATTCGAACCGCTACATTCCCGATCGCTTCCTGCCGGACAAGGCTATCGATCTGATCGACGAAGCCGGTGCACGGGTAAAGCTGCGTCAGACTTCGCTGCCCGACGAGATCACCGACGTGCAGAAGCGCATTAAGTTCATCGTGCATCGCATGGAGAACGCCATCGCGAGCCACGAGTTCGAGAAGGCGCGCTTCTACTCCGACGAAGAACGCAAAGAACGCGAGAACCTGCGTGGATTGCGCGAGAAGTATCATCTGGACGAATCGTCCACAGGCGTAGTCACGCGCGAAGACATCGAAGACGTTGTCTCGCGCTGGACGGGCGTGCCCATCACTTCGATCAAGGAAGAAGAGACGCAGAAACTGCTTCGAATCGAAGAAGAGTTGCATCGCCGAGTGATCTCACAGGAAAAAGCCATCTCAGCTTTGGCTCGTGCGATTCGCCGCTCGCGTGCTGGCCTCAAGAGCCCGCATCGTCCGATTGGCTCATTTCTCTTTCTCGGACCGACCGGCGTCGGCAAAACAGAAGTCGCCCGCACTCTGGCTCAGTTCCTTTTCGGAAGCGAAAAGTCGCTGATCCGCTTCGATATGTCGGAATTCATGGAGAAGCACTCGGTCTCGAAGCTGATCGGCTCGCCTCCGGGATACGTCGGCTACGAAGAGGGTGGACAGCTTACAGAACGCGTTAAGCGCGCTCCGTACTCGGTGGTACTACTCGACGAAATCGAGAAAGCGCATCCGGATGTCTTTAATATCCTGTTGCAGGTCTTCGAAGATGGACAGCTCACCGATGGCCTCGGTAACACGGTCGACTTCAAGAACACGATCATCGTGATGACGTCGAATATCGGTGCGCGTCACCTGATGAAGCGCACTGGCCTCGGCTTCCAGTCTGAGAAAGAAGACATGGTCTCGGCCAAGGTTGAGGATCTGGTAAAGAACGAAGTAAAGCGCACGTTCAATCCGGAATTCCTGAACCGCATTGACGAAGTCATCATCTTCAACGCGCTGGTCGATTCCGACCTGATCCAGATCGTCGAGCTTATGGTTCAGCAGCTCAACGCGAACCTGGCGCAGAAGGCGATCACGATCTCGGTCACCGACGAAGCGAAGAAGTGGGTGCTCGACAAGACTCTTGGCGATCGCAGCTATGGCGCGCGTCCGCTGCGCCGGGCACTGCAGCGCTACATCGAAGACCCGCTCTCAGAAGCGATGATCCAGGGCACAATCACGACGCGCCCGGCGTTCATCGAAGTCTTCCTCGAAGGCGACAAGCTCTTCTATCGCCCAGTCGGCGAAGAGAAACAGGAAGGCGTACTGCTGTACAGCAACGGCTAGGTTAAGTCCATTCACGAAATTGGCCGCCTGAAAAGGCGGCCATTTTGTTTTGTGTCGCTCTCCCGATCCAGATGATGTGACCCTCGAGCACGACAAACTGCACGACCTACACGCCAACAGGAAATGGCTTTGTATGCGGCTCGCCCAAGCTCGTAAGGCGATCAAAGCGTCCCTGCAGCAACGACATGAGGCCGGTGTACCAATAACCGACCACGAAGATGATCAGGAATGGAACCGTTATGTAGTTCTCATTTGATATCGCGTAGTAAACAGCTGCGGCGAAGTACGCACCGATCGCAAGCTCAATCCAGGGCACAATTCCCAAACGCTTGCGATATTTTCGCGCTGCGACAGACTTCTCGCCTTTCGCCTGCACGCGATATTTCGGAGTGCGCTTGAATGACGATTGCACTCCAAAAAGCGCCTCCAATACTGCGCGCGTGTTAGTTACTGTTAAGCCAATCCCCAAAGCCATCAAAAATGGCAGGTACAGGAATGTCTTCGGCCAGCGCTTCGGAAACAGCTCCTTTTGCGAGACTAGATAAAACGACGAGATCGAGAACGTCGATGCCATGAACAGCGGCAGATCAATGAGCAGCATCTGGAACCATCCCTGATAGAAGCGGATGATCATCGCCGGCAGCAGCAGTGTCGAGAGCACAACCATGAAGGGATAGCTTATGTTCGCGGTCAGGTGATACCAGGCTTCGAGCTTGATCCGAAATGGCACATCCGAACGCATAACCGTTGGCAGAATCTTCTTGGCTGTCTGGATCAGTCCTTTGGCCCAGCGCGCTTGCTGGGTTTTGAACGCCGTCATCTCGATGGGGAGCTCGGCGGGACACTCCACATCCTGCAGATACTTAAACTTCCATCCTTTGAGCTGCGAACGATAAGAAAGGTCAGTATCTTCGGTGAGCGTATCGTGCTGCCATCCACCAGCGTCTTCAATCGCTTGTCGCCGCCACATTCCTGCTGTGCCATTGAAGTTGAAGAACACACGGCTGCGAGAGCGCCCACCATGTTCCAGGATGAAGTGGCCATCTAGCAGAATGGCTTCGACATTTGTGAGAAAGGAGTAATCGCGATTCAGATGGGTCCAGCGAGTTTGCACCATGCCGACCTCAGGATCAGCGAAATGATGAACTACTCGCATAAGCCAGTCGCACGCTGGGACGAAATCGGCGTCGAAAATGGCGATAAACTCACCTTTTGCCGCTTTCATTCCCTCCTGCAGGGCGCCAGCCTTGAATCCGTGTCGGTTTTTGCGGTGATGATAGGAGATGGGATAACCCAGCGCGGCATAGCGTTGTACTACCGCATTTGCGACTTCGACGGTCTCGTCAGTGGAGTCATCGAGCACTTGGATTTCCAGCTTCTCCCGCGGATACTCCATTTTGCAGACGGCCTCGACCAGCCGGTCAATCACAAACTGCTCGTTGAAAATGGGAAGCTGCACGGTGACTCGCGGCAGTTCGGCAAAACGCCGCTTGGGCTCGTCTGCACGGTTCTTGCGGTGTTTGTAGTAAAGGTAAACAAGTACGTAACGGTGAATGCCGTACGAGGCCAGGATGATGAGAACGATGAAATATGGGATTAGGAGTGCCAGATCGAAGGCGTTAGGGACATACAGGCCCTTGAAAGTCGTATCGCCAAAGTGAGTCTTGAAGTAGTGCGCGAGGCTGTGCGGCGCCAGCACGGCAAAGCTCAACAAAGGAGGAAAGAGAGCGGACATTCAGAGAGGCACCCAACCAAAACCATTGTAGCTGAACGGCTTGCGGTCGTGGCTGCACGTCAGGCGAAGAGTTCAATCGGGCTCTGGCTCCCGACAACTTGTGCTAATTTCCTGCATCCATTGCCGTCTCCATCTCGTATTCCTCTGCGGAGAATCGACTATGCTTCGCTTGCTTTTGTTCTGCGCGATCTTCGGCTGCGGTGTTTTGATGGCGCAGACGAATCCTCCTCTCACAGCTGACCAAATCATGCAGCGCGTAGGCGCGAACCAGGACCACTCAGAAGAACTCCGCCGGCACTACGTCTACAAGCAGCACGTTCATGTCTCCAGTCTCAAAACCAACGGCAAGATCATGCAGGACGAAATCGCGGATTATCTCGTTGTTCCCAATGCCGATGCGTCTATCAAGAAGCTCACTTCGTTAACCGGCAAATATTGGCAGAAGGACAACTACGTTGATTATTCAGGCCAGCAGGCGCCTAACCGTGACAGCCTCGATGGCGACCTCGTCAGTGACTTGCGCGATGATCTCGTAAATGAAAAGCAGACAAAAGATGGCTTCGCCACAAACTTGTTCCCGCTTACGACGAAAGAGCAAGGGCATTACATGTTCAAACTTCTCGACGAGGAAGTCTTAAATGGGAGAAAGGCCTACCGCATTGCATTTCGTCCAAAAGAAAAGAACGATACTGCATGGAAGGGCGAAGCGCTAATCGATGCCAATGAGTTCCAGCCTGTCACTATTTTCACCAAGCTCGCGCGTCGAGTCCCGTTTTGGGTACGTACGACGCTCGGGACTGACCTTCCTGATGTCGGTTTCAGTGTGAGATACAAACGCCAGCCCGATGGAGTTTGGTTCCCGGTGTCATTCGGGACCGAATTTCGCCTTCACGCCGTGTTCTTTATCAATCGCGAAATTACCGTCTCATTACAGAACAGCGATTTCGAAAAGACCCACGTTGATTCCGTTGTTCGTTACGAAAACTCGAGTCTCTACTGATTCACTCTGATCCCTATTAGCTTCCAATCGACATGGCCGGCTGTAAGTCCTTAAACACATCGGCGTTAGCCTCCCGGTCAGACTTGGCTCCGTGCATGACAGAGGCCCGTGTGTGAATGCCACGCGCGAAGAAAGCGCGGATGAACGGAGCGCAGTTCTTGACGAACTGCGACGTGCAGGCTAGCCTGTCGCAGAAAACGTTTTCACAAGTTGTCAACCATCCCTGGCCAGAGCACTCATGAAGCGCTCGACAGGGCTCGTACTCTAATCTCCCTCGGTAGTTCGATGTTTGAATCAGATGCCTGGGATCAGCCCGGCCTCTCTGAGGTATCGAATACTTTTTAAAGAACACGGAGTGTCCTCGACCGAATGATCGATCTTAAGAAGTTGGAAGCCTGGTTCGTAACCGGAAGTCAGCACCTCTATGGGCAGGAAACCCTGAACCAAGTCGCCGCGCATTCGCAGCAGATCGCGCAGTACCTTTCGCAGTCACCCACAATTCCGGTGAAAGTTGTTTTCAAACCTGTGCTCACGACACCGGAATCGATCTATCAACTTTGTCTTGAGGCGAACAACACGCCTAACTGTATCGGTCTGATCACATGGATGCACACGTTTTCCCCGGCCAAGATGTGGATTTCCGGATTGAAAGCGCTGCAACGGCCATTCGCGCATCTTCACACGCAGTTCAACCGCGATCTGCCGTGGTCCACGATCGACATGGACTTCATGAACCTGAATCAGTCGGCGCATGGTGATCGCGAGTTCGGGTTCCTGGGCAGCCGCGCGCGCAAGCGGCGAAAGGTGATTGTCGGCTTCTGGCAAGATCAGGAGGTTGCCACTGAACTGGCAACCTGGCTTCGCGCGGCCAGTGCATGGCACGACACGCAGCGTCTTAAAGTCGCGCGCTTCGGCGATAACATGCGCAAGGTCGCTGTCACCGAAGGTGACAAAGTCGAGGCCGAAATGTGCTTCGGATATTCGGTAAACGGGTACGGAGTCGGCGACCTTGTCGATCGTTTCGGCAAAGTCTCGGACTCGGACATCGATAAGCTGATTTCCACCTACGAACACTCGTATGCCGTTGCCGAGCCGCTTCGCACCCGTGGTGAAAAGCGCGCCTCTCTGCGCGAAGCTGCGCGCATTGAGCTTGGCCTGCGAAATTTTCTTGAGGACGGAGATTTCAAAGCATTCACCGACACTTTCGAAGACCTGCACGGGCTCGCGCAGCTTCCGGGTATTGCCGCGCAGCGACTGATGGCGGACGGATACGGCTTTGGCGCGGAGGGCGATTGGAAGACCGCCGCGCTAGTGCGGGCGATGAAGGTCATGAGTGCCGGACTAAAAGGCGGAACTTCCTTCATGGAGGATTACACCTACGATTTTGCCAACGGTGGCAAGGTTCTCGGCGCCCATATGCTCGAAATTTGCCCGTCGATCGCTGCCGACCGGCCTTCGATGGAAATTCATCCTCTCGGGATCGGCGGCAAGGCCGATCCCGTGCGACTTGTCTTTAACGCACATGCGGGACCGGCGGTAAACGCCTCCGTCGTGGATATGGGGGACCGCTTTCGCATGATCGTCAACGAAGTCGACACGATCGCCCCCGAACACCCATTGCCGAAACTGCCTGTGGCACGCGCGGTCTGGATTCCCAGACCGAACCTGAAAATCGGCGCGGCAGCGTGGATCCTGGCTGGCGGAGCACATCACACCGGTTTCAGCCATGCTCTGACGGCGCAGCATTTGGAAGACTTTGCTGCTATGGCCGACATGGAGTTCTTGCTGATCGACGCCGACACGACCGTGCGCACATTCGAAAACGAGATACGTTGGAACGACATGTATTACGGCCTGCGGCGGCATTCGATTTAAATCTCGCGCATTACAATATTCAGAACGTACGTGCCGAAATGCGCGTCTTCGCGAAGACAGGAGCGGGAATGAATAAGGTGAAAAGTCATGAGTGAGCTTCTTGCTGCCGCTCTTGCTCAGACTCCTGTCAGCTTCATCGCAATTCTCGCCCTCGGTTTCTTTTTGGGAATGCGGCATGCCACTGACGCCGATCACGTGGTCGCAGTTTCGACGATCGTGAGCCGCGAGCACAGTGTCGTAAACGCCGCGATCATCGGCGCGCTTTGGGGAGCGGGACACACTCTCACTATCCTCGCCGTTGGAACCGCAATCATCATGTTTAGCTTTGTCGTCTCGCCGCGCCTTGGGTTGACGATGGAGCTTTCGGTTGGTCTCATGCTCGTCCTGCTCGGCGGGCTTAACATCTTCGGGTTCAGGCGATCGGTCGAAGAATGTGTGCATCAACACAATCATCCAAACGCTTCGCATTCCCATGCAGCAGGTGAATCCCACAGCAGCAGCCAACACAGTCATGGACTCTCGCTGGCTGTTCTCGATCGCTTCTGCGGCACGCTGAGCATTTATCAAATGTGTCGTCCGCTGCTGATCGGCATTGTTCACGGCCTCGCCGGCTCAGCGGCGGTTGCGCTGCTGGTGTTGACGACCATCCACAATTCGCACTGGGCGGTTGCTTACCTGCTCATCTTCGGTCTGGGAACCATTGCGGGAATGATGGTGATCACCATCGCGCTCGGCTCGACCATCGCCTATGCAGGCCGCAGATCGCATTCGCTGACCCGCTACCTCGCCGCTGCTTCCGGATGGATCAGCCTCGCCTTCGGACTCTTCATCGCGTACCAAATTGGGATATCCGACGGTCTGTTCACCAGCCATCCGCACTGGATGCCTCACTAGCGTTCTAAAACGCTGGCATGGCCAAGCTCCAGCGCCTCGGAACACGTCTTTCGAATAGAATTCATGTGGATCTGCTAGGAAAGCGAGGGCATCCACTGCGCCATGGAATTCAGACAGCTCGGCAATTCTGGTTTGAAAGTTCCGGTCCTGAGCTTTGGCACCGGTACGTTTGGTGGACGCGGCGAGTTTTTCAAAGCCTGGGGCAATAGCGACGTAAAAGAGGCTACGCGCCTGGTCGATATCTGTCTCGAAGCCGGCGTCAACTTCTTTGACACTGCCGACATCTACTCCCAGGGCGCCTCCGAAGAGATTCTCGGCAAGGCCGTTGCCGGCCGCCGCAGCTCGGTGCTCATCTCCACCAAGGCGAGCTTCCGCATGGGAGACGGCCCAAACGATCTCGGCTCGTCGCGGTATCACTTGATTCAAGCCTGTGAAGCCAGCCTGCGACGACTCGGCACCGATTACATTGACGTCTATCATCTCCACGGCTTCGACCTCACCACTCCCATTGAAGAGACACTGCAGACGCTCAACACTCTGGTGCAGTCCGGCAAAGTGCGCTACATCGCCTGCTCTAACTTTTCCGGATGGCATCTGATGAAGTCGCTCGCCACTGCCGAGCGCTACGGATGGCCGCGCTATGTCGCTCATCAGGCTTACTACTCCCTGATCGGACGCGAGTACGAATGGGAACTCATGCCGCTCGCGATCGATCAAAAGATCGGAACCATCGTGTGGAGCCCACTCGGCTGGGGACGTCTCACCGGCAAAATTCGCCGCAACCATCCGCTGCCCAAAGTCAGCCGCCTGCACTCAACCGCCGAACAAGGACCTCCGGTTGACGACGAATATCTGTACAAAGTTGTCGACGTGCTCGACGAGATCGCGCGGGAAACCGGTAAGACCGTGCCCCAGATCGCGCTGAACTGGCTGCTGCAGCGTCCGACTGTGGCCAACGTAATCATCGGCGCGCGCAACGAAGAGCAACTTCGCCAGAACCTGGCTGCGGCTGGATGGAACCTGAGCGCGGAGCAAGTCGAACGATTGAACGCTGCAAGCCATCGAGTGCCGATCTATCCATATTGGCATCAGGTACAGTTCGTGGAGCGCAATCCCCTGGCGGCCTTCGCCGCCTGAGGATGAATCGCACGCGAATTGATCTGCGTTTACTGCCCTGCTGCTGCCAACCCAAGCGAGATGTCAGCGTTCATTCCGAGCGCCTTCAGATATCCCGAATTGAAACGGCAGTTCTGCAACCGCACTTTCTCAAGCAGATCGCCGAAGGCGCGCGTAATCGTCTCCTGATCGGGACGAGCTTTCAATCGCTGCTCCACGTGCGCAGTGCCGCGCGGGAGTTTTGCGAACTCGACAATCTTCGACCAATCGGCAGGCGGAATAATGCTCACGACTGCCGATGACTTCTCCATTTTCTTGTAAGGCCAGAACGCCCAGCCTATGTCATTTTTCTCGAGAGTGTTTCGGAATTGAGAAATCCATTCATCGGTGTTCTCGCCCGATTCGCCCATCCAGATCGGCACATCGTAGCGATCGCGAAAATCGATGTACTGCTTTATGACGCTCTCATCCGGCGCGGTCCAGTACTTGTGAAAGGTGTAAGCGACATTCGAATCAAATGGCTTGCCGAATACCGCAAAATTTCCGTCCCACTGCGCGCCACCGAGAAAGAAGATGTGGTGCGTATCGACCTTTCGAATCTCAGCGGAGAGCCGTTTGTACAGAGGCTCGAGGTAGGGATTCAGGAATCGTATCTGCTCGAAATGAGGGATCGGTTCGTTGAGCAGATCGTAACCGAGCACCGTCGGCTCATCGTGATAGTGAGTGGCGATCCGACGCCAAATCGCGAACAAGTGTTCCTGCTCCTGCGGACTCTGATAGAGCCACGGGTATCCCGCGCTGTCGTCGATGTTGGCTCCCGTCTGCCCGCCGGGTGCGGCATGCAGATCGAGAATGACATACAGGTCCTGAGCCCGACTCCAGCGGATTACTTGATCGAGCAGCTTGAAACCTTCCGCGTCGTCGCTCTCGAATAGCGAGTAGTGCATCGGCACTCGAACGGTGTTAAACCCAGCGCGATGCAGCAGGGCGATATCTTCGGCGGTGACGTAGTTCTCACGATATTTTTTCCAGAATGCCTGAGACTGGTCTGGCCCGAGAAGTTCCAGCACGAGTGCGCGGATCTCGCTCGGGGACTGAGGCCCATCCTGAAACAGCCACATATAGCCCTCAGGAACCAGCCAGTTGCCAAGGTTCGTCGCATGAATCAGGAGCGGCTTCCCATTGCCATCGACAATCTGCTTATGCTGTGTATGCGCGTACTGCGCGCGCGCCGGGCAGATGAAAACAGATAGGATGACGAGAAATACTTGAACCGTGGGGATCCTTAGCATTCTGTCTTAGACCTCTTTCCGACGACACCGTTGTTCTGACTACAATACGTTTTCACTCCACACAAATGTTTCTTCGCCTGTTTTCGGTTCTGGTAGTTCTTGCCGTGTTTATGGCGGCACAGAAGGCCGCTGCACCTCCGCCGCCCGTCGTGCAGTTTACGGACGCCACCAAGAGCGCCGGCCTTACCATCTCTCACATCACGACGGCTCAGCAGCGTTACATTGTCGAATCGATGAGCGGCGGCGTCGGATTTATCGACTGCGACAACGATGGCAAGCTCGACATCATCACGGTGAACGGCTCGACCGTGGACCGATTTCGCCAGGGCGGCGATCCGATGATTACTCTCTACCATCAAGCTCCCGAAATGAAATTCACCGACATCACTAAAGAAGCGGGTCTGACCAGCAAAGGCTGGGGAATGGGGATAGCGGTCGCCGACTTCAACAACGACGGACTGCAGGATATCTACGTCACTGGTTACGGTCATAACGTTCTTTACAGGAACATAGGCAACTGTAAGTTCGAGGATGTTACACAAGCATCCGGAGTAGCAGGTGGCGGCTTCAGCACTGGCGCTGCATGGGCCGACTACGATCGCGACGGCAACGTTGACCTCTTCGTTTCTCGATATGTTCACATCGACATCAACCAATTGCCCGAGTTCGGAAGCAATGAAAAGTTTTGTCGCTTCAGGGGAATTCTGGTGCAATGCGGGCCCTGGGGCATGGAAGGGGAGAGCGATCTGCTCTACCACAATCGCGGTGACGGCACCTTCGAAGAAGTTTCAAAGAAGGCCGGCGTTGATGATCCGGCTCACCGCTATGGCCTTGGCGTCGTTTGGGGAGACTACGATAACGACGGCTGGCCCGATCTTTACGTAGCCAACGACGCGGGCGCGAATTATCTGTATCACAACAACCATGACGGAACCTTTGAAGAGGTAGGCCTTATCTCTGGCACAGCTTTGAGCCCCGATGGACAAGAGTTAGGCTCCATGGGAGTCGACTTCGGCGACTACGATCGCGACGGCCGTCTCGATATTTTCGTTACTAACTTCGTCGATCAGCCTGATGATCTCTATCGGAACCTCGGCAATGGAAGCTTTGCGGATATGAGTTCACAGGCCAGGATCAACCAAAGCAGCTTTCCGTTCGTGAAATGGGGCACGGGACTAATCGATCTCGATAACGATGGCTGGCTCGACCTCGTTATCGCGAATGGCCATGTCTATCCCCAAGTCGATTCCATTCCTGGAGGTGTCCGCTACCGCCAACCCCTCCAGGCGTTTCGCAACAACCACGATCGAACGTTCACCGACATCTCCACATCTTCAGGGCTCGCCAACCTGCCGCTGCGTTGCCGCCGCGGAGTCGCCTTTGGTGACGTGAACAACGACGGCCGAGTTGACGTGCTCGTGCTCAACGTCGGAGAACCGCCCACACTGCTTCTGAACACCACGGCAGACACGAACCATCGCGTCGCATTCAAGCTCGTGGGCACGAAGAGCAATCGAGCCGCGATCGGAGCGCGTGTCGCTATCAAAGCGGGCAAAGACATCCAATTCGATGAAGTGCGCGGAGGCGGGAGCTACCTTTCCCAAAATGATCTTCGCCTTCACTTTGGGCTCGGCGCTGAGAGCAAGCTGGACTCCGTGACGGTAACCTGGCCTAACGGCAAAGCAGAGGTACTGCACAATCTCGCAGCCGATGTCATCTACACCATTGCTGAAGGCGAAGGAGTACGCGATCGCGTCGCTTTGCCTCCGATTTCGAGCGAGACACATCCCGGAGCCCGGCAATCGGATGCCCATCGATGACCCAATGACCTGATGCCGCTGTGCCTCCCTTGCTTAACCGTGTCCCCTTGAGCGTCGTCGAAGGGGCCTTGTGGTTGCGTTCCTTCGAGGAACGCGCTTCTGCGCGAGATTCGACGCACAAAATTCATCGATAAGTATCAACAACTGAAGTACATACGTGAGACGTTTGGCAAGAAGCGCGCCTGCGCCAACCCCAGATTTCCACGGCGTTACCCCGAGATTTCCACGGGGTTACCCCGACTTTTCCACGGGGTAACCCCGAGTTTTCCACGGCGTTACCCCAGCCACCGACATCTGCGGCTTCAGCGAAGGCCAGAGACGTCCCAGCGACGTCCCCTTTCGGAACTTCGATCTCGACTCTCCACACACCCATACTTCTGTGCTATGACGAAACGGGGCGAAAGTCAAGCGAAATCGGCGACGCAAAACCACACACTGAATACACGGATTGCGCGGAATACACCGAACGTGGGGATCCATTTTTCGCGTTGGTGTGGCTGTAGGCCCTAGGTGCGAACAATGGCTGGGATCATGCTGTCTTCTATTTTCCTGATATAACCCTTCATCCGCTTCTCCGTCTGATCGGTATGTCGTCCCAGACCAATCGTGTAGACATCTGGCGCCCGAACGGCCTCGACCAAGTCGAACTCCATCGTGGGACCGATGTCACCCTGGATTATCCGCGCCACTGGCATGACACGGTCTACATTTGCGTCGTGACCGGCGGGACCAGCCATCTCCACGTCAGGGGCGCTTCTCTTACTACAGCCACCGGTACGCTCAGCGTAGTACCTTGCGGTGAAGTGCACGCGAATCAGAAGACCGGTTGCACATTTCGCTGCCTCTTTATCGCCCCTGATCTGCTACGCTCCGCCATCGAACAGTTCCTCGAACGCTCGATTCCCGTTCCGGAATTCCGCTCCGGAGCAATTACAGATCCGCAGGCCGCGCTCCGGTTCCTGGAGTTGCACAGCATTCTGGAGAACCCTTGTTCCGATTTGGAACGCGATGCGTTGCTGTTTGCCTTTCTTCAGCAGTTCGTCAGTCGCCACGGCACTGAGACAATCGCGCTCGCGAAGGAAGTTGCGGAAGACACCGCGGTACTGCGCGCCAAGCGCTTCCTCGACGAACGCTATGCGGAAGCCGTGTCTCTGAGCGAACTCGCGCGGCTCACCGGGCTCAGCCCCTTCCACCTCAACCGATGTTTCGCTCGCAAGGTCGGCATGCCTCCTCACGCTTACCAACTTCAACTGCGCCTCAAGCGCGCCAAAGCGTCTCTGGGCGAAGGACGATCGGCCACCGAAGCAGCCTGCATCGCCGGCTTTTTCGACCAAAGCCACTTCACCCATCACCTCAAGCGTTCCGAACGCATGACACCTGCGCAATACCAACGTTTCCGCAAGAACTTACAAGACAAGCGCAGCCATACCGCTTACTTTTGAGGCTCTTAAATCTTTAATCCCTGGAAGGAGCTGCAACATTGCGAAGGGCCCAGGTCGTTTCTTTTGCTGCATTGTTGGTAATCTTCGCAGCATCGGCGCTGCTCGCCGACTCGGTAGTCAACTCAGAGCGGAGCATTACGAAGTTGACGGAGGGCGTCTATGAGATACGTCATCCCGATGCTCCCGACGGGTTCCCTCAGGGCAACACTATGGTCGTCATCGGGGACCGCGGCGTCCTGGTAGTTGACTCCGCGTTCCTGCCCTCGAGTACTCGATCGGACATTGCTCAAATCCGAGAGTGGACCACCAAACCCGTAACGTATCTCGTCAACACTCATTGGCACTTCGACCACACCATGGGCAACGGGTTATACGTCGAGGCATTTCCCGCGCTGCAGGTCGTGGCGCAAAAAGAAATGCAGAAACTCATCCGCGATGTGAACCCGGGCGCATTGCGCCGCTATCCGCGACGGAAGGAAGCGACCGAGCTGGCGCTGAAAACCGGCAAGAAGATAGACGGTACTCCACTCACCGAAGGTGAGCGCAAACGTTATGAGCTGAGGCTGGCGGGCCTGGTGCCGACGCTGGCAGAACTCAAGAACGTGGTCGAATTCGCCCCGAATGTTGCCTTTGATAAAGAACTCGACATCGATCTCGGGCACCGTCCGGTGCAGATTCGCTTTCTCGGACGCGGCAATACCTCCGGCGACACCGTCATCTACCTTCCCGCGGAAAAAATATTGGCTGCCGGTGACCTGTTAGACCATCCCGTTTCCTATTTCTTCGGCGACATTCCCGTCGACCACGCGAATACCCTGAGGGCGATGGCTCAGCTCGATATCGATACCATCGTTCCTGGTCATGGTGAGGTACTGCACGGAAAGGGATATCTCAATCAAGTGATGGATCTTCTCACCGCCGTGAATACCGAAGTCGAGAAGGAACTCGACGCGGGCGCGAGGACCTCCGATGAAGTGCAAGTCGGGCTTGCCAAAGCCATCGACGTGGACGCCTGGCGCAATAGGTTCGTCGGTCCTGATCCCAAAGACCGCAATTTCTTCGACGTAAACCTTCGCGCACTGGTCGAGGCGTCGTTCCAGCAGATCAGCACGCGATAAGCGAAGTCGG
>CAYZHX010000045.1:6365-12330 GCA_964476905.1 uncultured Terriglobales bacterium | reverse complement strand
GGGTGAGCGCCCGTTTCCAAATGCCCCGCTCCAGCTTCATTCGCAAACCTCACGACACAGACGCGTCGCTGATATTTTCCCGCTGCGCCCGCTGCAACGCGCCAATCGGCGCGGCCTCAACCCATACACTGGTCAAGCTCATGGAAGATCAGCACACCTGCAAGCTACAGTTTGGACAAAAAGTCGGGCCCGCCACGGCACGGTAGCTTTTTCACATTTTTGCCTACGGCACGAGCTTCGAAGCTCCGTCGCTTCGGCTTCGTAGCTTTTCTTAATTTTCGTGCTGGCTACCGCACGCTGCAACGCGCAAGTACTTCCATGCTCGTCGGAAAACCCCATGAAGTGGGTGCCCGCTGTTGCTGATTTTGGTAAGGGTGGGTCAGGAAAATGGACCTCAGGTTGGTTTACTTGGTTTTGATGACACCATTCATCGTTCCTGGAATCCCGATCCTCGCGCAAACACCGCGCGAGGATCGGGGCACTCGGCCATATTTTTGGACGTTCATCGCGCAGTTTCATTTCACGGTGTGATTTTTTTCTCGAGCTCCGCGCGTTTCTGAATCTTCCAAAACAGAAGCTGGCAGAACAAACATGGCACGTGCATAGGGACAGACGGCGTAAACTCAAATGCTCCTTCAGCAACTCTCGCTCCTGCTCATTGAACATGTGTCTCTCTGGCATCATCCTGAGGTACGAGTCGAAGACCACTACTTCGGGGGAGCGCCCCGCTCGAACGGGAATCGAGCGAGGCTGAGCATCAACCGAATCTCGGCCAACTGGATCCAGTCAATACCTGGGAGCATGGATACCGTAGTTATTTGCCATATGTCGTTGCGCTGGAGCAGTACTTCCACGAAAGTAGTAGCGTGATGATTTCCAGTTTGGTTAAGTCGCGAGGATGCAGCACCCGGCTGTGTTTTGGGAAATCCGGGAAATCGGGACACCCTGAGAGCGGAGATAGATATTCCGGAACGAAGAATCAACAACTTACAAATAGTCGAGTGCCTGTAAGTTGTTGATTCCTGGTTCGGGAATCGTTCACTCCGACAGGCTCCTGATCTGCCCTGTTTTTCTCTAGAGGAAATCGGGACAGGCTGCACCCGTGGTGTCCACAGCAGATTCTTTTATTGGGAGCGGAGGGATTCCACTGGATCAACGTTCATGGCGCGATGTGCTGGGATGTAGCAGGCGGTCAGCGATGCTGCGCAGAGAAGCGCCAGAACTACGGCGAACGTAAGGGGATCGGTGGTGGTCACGCCGAACAGGAGGCTGCGCAAAAAGCGTGTCAGCATGATGGAAATGGCAAATCCGATTGCCAGACCGATGGCGGTGAGGCGCAAGCCTTGTCCCAAAATGAGATTGAAGATTTCCTTGTGTTGCGCGCCGAGGGCCATGCGGATACCGATCTCATGCGTACGCTGGCGCGTGGTATAGGCGATGACGCCGTAGATGCCGATGGCGGCGAGTGCCAGCGCGAGTAATCCGAAGCAGCCGACAAACGTTCCGCCGATGCGCTGGTTCGTGCTCACCACCTGCACGCGCTCTTTTAGCGTGCTGATGTCATAGAGAGGCAGGTCAGCGTTGAGTGCGTGGACAGCGTCTTCAATGGCTGTTGCATAGCTTCGCGGCTCGCCGACTACTCTGGCATGAATGATGACTTCGTGCGAGTAATCCTGGAAGAGAGGTAGATATACGAAGGGATTGGGCGATTGCGAGAGGTCGTTGGTCTGGGTGTTTGCAACGACTCCCACAACCGTCCGCCATGCGCCGTCGGAGTTCACGCGTTTGCCGATTGGGTTCTGGCCCGGCCAGTAGCGCTGAGCGAAGGCTTCGTTGACCACCATCACATCCTGCGTTTTGCGCATATCGGCTTCGGTGAAGAAACGCCCGGAGAGCAGGGGGATCTGCATCGTGTGGAGGTAATCAGGGGAAACGCTGCTCCCGCCGACAACCAACGATTCATGAGGTCGCGGCTGATATCCTTCAGCCTCCGCATATACCGTACTGTTATCGAAGCCGAGCGGCACCCAGGTAGATAACGCGACCGATTGCATCCCGGGAACCGCTTTCAACCCGGTCAGAATCTGCTGTTGCAAGGCGGTGCCATCGTCCGCGTTGTAGCCTTCAGGAAACAGGTCGAAGGTAGCGAGAAGGACGTGATCGGGATTGAATCCCAAATTGAAACTTTGTGTTTTGTTGAAGGCGCGGATAAAGAGTCCGGCACAGACGAGCAGCAGAAGCGACATTGAGATCTGAGCGACAACTAGTCCGCCGGCCAAACGGGCTTTGTGGCTGCTGGCGGATGAGGTCGAGCCGTCTTGCTTGAGGACGGCGGCAGGCTCCATCTTCGACGAGCGGAGCGCCGGCAGCAGTCCGAATACGAAGGTGGCGGCGATAGAGATCGCCAGTGTTGCCAATAACACACGGCTATCGGTCGGAACGTTAAGGTCTATCGGAAGCTCGGTCGGCGGCATGAACTTCATAAACAAAGTCGATGTCCAGAGGGTTAAAACCAGCGCCAACGTGCCTCCCAATAACGCCAAAAGTGCGCTCTCGGCGAGCATTTGCCGCACTAAGCGGCTTCTATTTGCACCTAAAGAAAGCCTGATTGCGACCTCGCGCTGGCGGGAGACGCCTCGAACCAGTAGCAAATTGGCCACATTTACGCACGCTAGCAACAGCACAACTGCTGCAATTGCTGCCAGAATTGGCAGGAAAACGTACATGTATCCGTTCGCGCCGAAGGGCGCCCGCCACAAAGGGCAGACGCTAACCTGCGTGCGACCACGGTGGGCGGCGGGAAAATCGCGCGCAAGCTGCGCAAAAAGTGCGTTCATCTCCGCCTGCGCCTGCTCGAAGTTCACGCTTTCGCGAAGGCGACCGACAGGAATAATCCAATAAGTGTTGCGATCTTGCAGCCGATTCCCTCCGCCAGCGAATTGCTGTTCCATGGTTATGGGCACCCAAATATCAGCGCGGAGGCCGGTTTGACTTCCCTGGAATAGTGGCGGAGTGACCCCGATCACGATATACCCGTGCTGATTCAGGTTGATGGCTCGGCCTATAATTGCGCGATCTCCGCCGAAATGTGTTTGCCAGAACCGGTAACTAATGACCGCATAAGGCGCCGCCAGCATCTTTTCGTCGTCTGCGGGAACGAATGTGCGGCCGAGGACTGGCTTCAAGCCGAGCACATCGAAGTAGTTAGCGCTGACCAGGTCGCCCCAAATGCGCTCCGGTTTGCCGTGTCCAGTGAGGTCCATGGTGCGCATGGTGGAGGCCGCCAAGCCGCTAAAACTATGGTTTCGATCGCGTAAGTCGACGTAATCCGGGTAGGAAAAATTCCATGGGTCAGAGGGATTGGTTCCCAACATCAGCGTTGTCAAACTGCTTGCGTGCGACGCTCCGGGGATCGGATTGAGCAAAGTGGAGTTAATCCAACTGAAAATCGTAGTGTTAGCGCCGATTCCGAGAGCAAGAGTACACACCGCAATCAGGGCAAATCCGGGCGACTTGCGCAATGTGCGCAGGCTGAAGTGGATGTCCTTAAGCAGAGTTCCCATCGAATTCCCGATCAGAGATAGTAATGCAATCGTTCAGCCAGCATTCGATTCCGCAAAATCGCTGATGCTACAGGCACTTAGTTGCCCTAAGCCTGCTCGTTTTCCTGCAAACGCGTGCGCTCGGAAGGCAGCAGTGTTCGAATTCGGGCACCAATTGCCAGAGGTCGGTGGTCGCAGAAATCCATGGAGAGAAGGCAAGCCCGGAGGAGCCAAACTTGGGGGGCAGATGGGGCACTCCCAAACTGGGAAGCCCGCCGTCCCATTCGAACAAGTATTCGCATAGGCATTAAACGCCGTGAGACCGTTGACTTGAAGTGGGAAGGCCACGCCGCCGGCGGAGCCCTATGTACGCCAGGGACACGCGATGAGAAACTGCGGTGTCGCAGTTGCGTGCTCACGAATAATCCGGACTAAGCGGCGGCGGGTGAGCAGTGCCAACGCATTCTGCACAGTACGACGGGACAATCCGGTCGCGATGGCGATCCGGCTATGGCTGGTGCGGGTGCTGCGGCGCTCCGCTCCGCGCGTTTCCGCCCAAAGATGCAGATAGACGAGAAATGCGGCCGGGCGGCGGTCGTGTCCGGCCAGGTCTCGCATGAGGACATCAACTACGTAGTGGTCAAGACGCAAGTACGTTCGCATGCGCATATTTTGCTATAGCAGTGGGTATGCAGACGCATTGTTTTGCCGGCGAAGAGGCGCTACAGTGCATTTCGAATTTCAGGTCTTGCGAGGACTTCCCATGATCAAGTCGATGAAATTTGCGAGCATTCCGGTGAAGGATCAGCAGCGCGCGCTGGAGTTCTACACACGAAAGCTTGGCTTTCACGTGATGACTGATCAAGCCATGGGCCCAGGCCAGCGCTGGATCGAGCTCGGACTCAACGGCGGTTCCGGAGTGGTGCTGTTCACGGTGCCGGGGCACGAAGATCGAATTGGCACCTTCAGCGGCATCTCCTTTTTATGCGACGACGTGGAGAAGACGCACAAAGAACTTTCACAACGCGGCGTCGAGTTCGCCCAGGCTCCGAAGAAGGAGTCGTGGGGCACGTCAGCGATCTTTAAGGACGCCGATGGAAACACATTCGTGTTGTCGTCGAAGTAGGGAGCCGGCGGCACCAATCGAGAGGCTACCTTCGGATGGAAATCTAAATACTCGCGAAATCTCCAACCGCTTCTGCTGGCTCGACGCGTGGAAGCGCGGCGAGCTCAGTGCGACCTCATAAGTTCCGTCGGCTGCACGATCACCCTCGGCCACAGACTGCACGTCGGAACTGGCCTGAGTTCCCGCGCGATCGGTTCCGCACTCTCGGAATGTGGTTTCCGAAACGGCAAATGTTTGCGGATTGTGAATATCAGTTACTTCCGCCTACTTCATTGATTCCAACTCGGAAGATCGTTGGTCAGAAACTTGCTCTACTTGGCCTCGCGCATCTCTCACGTCTCCGGAGGACATATGCGATTGGCTAGTACCTCTCTATTCTGTTCATTGCTCCTGGCAGCAACAATTCCAGCGACAGCAGACGTTATCTTCACGCTTGGAAACCATCCGCAACAACCGAGTGAGCAGAATATCCTGCTCAATAAAGGACAAACGGGAGCGAGCGTAACCGGCGATACCAATCAGTCACACCTCACTGTGCTGTTTTCCTCCACATCGGACCTTTTGTCTGAACCGGCTAGCGGGCAAGCTCGCGTGCAAGCTCAGTCTGGCCCCCTGAACAACATCACCCTGACCGTTCCGGGCGGCGCGTTCTCAGACCTAATCGCCAATCCATTTCAAGGGACGGGAGACGTAACTGTCACCGCGGTAGATACCACAGGTCAAGTGTTCACATTTACCTACATGCTAAGGAGCGGCGAGAACTTCGTGACGATCACGACGACTAGGGGCGAATTGCTCGGTTCAGTCACGTTCAATTCGGTCAATGGATTCCGTGATCTTCAACAACCGAGAATTTCCGGCGCGGAGCTCGTAGGAAGGGTCCCCGAGCCGTCCAGTCTGATGCTGCTTGGGAGTGGATTTGCCGGAATGCTGGGAGCAATCCGACGAAAACTGCGCAAATAAAGCATAAGTCGAATCTTACGAAGCCGCTTCGCCGTGAGCGGCTCTTCTATTTTTTGGTTGGACGGTTGCCGCTAATCGGCGGACGCGGCTTTTGCTTTCTTCTTTGGCTTCCCGTTTGGCTTGTTCACCGCGAGCGCAAGGTCCGCAAGCTCGAGATAGCGTTGACTGCTCGCCATGAGCGGACTTTGGATGGTCGTCGGAATCGTAGGTACGTGATGCCTACGTAACAGATCTTTGTCGATCCACAAGCCCAAGGGATGATCCTCGCCCGGCTCTTGGATACTGCGTTTCGGTCTCGCTTTGCGCTTCTGTACGTTCTTGTTAGCCATGTTAT
>CAYZHX010000045.1:0-6265 GCA_964476905.1 uncultured Terriglobales bacterium | reverse complement strand
AAAAGGAACTTTCTGGTTTGCTAAGTAGCTGGAGATTAGCACGATTCCGTCAGGCGAAACCGGGTATATTTCACCTTAATCTGCGGCGTTGCTCTTAACCCGGAACCGAGACCCCCGAACCAGGCAACTACGTTTGACGTGGGCTGAACGGCCGTTTTGCCGCGGAACGTCAAGGGTCATGCTAAAGTCCGGATACGAGTTCGCAGGGGCACAGGTGCGTACAAAAGGCAAAGACCGGGGAGTTACCGGGCCCATGAGCCTGAAGAAATTGGCGGAGCACCTCGGGCTGAACGCAGCCACGATTTCGGTCGTGCTCAACGATGTTCCGGGGCGCTCGATCCCGGAGGCCACTCGCGAGCGCATCAAGGCGGCAGCAAAGCAATTCAACTATCAGCCCAGCCTGCTGGCCCGCTCTCTACGCAGCCGTCGCACGCTGACGGTTGGAATTCTGGTACCTGAGCTCGGCGACGGATATCACACCCAGGTGATGAGCGGAATCGGCGATACGTTAATCGACGCCGGATACTTTTACTTCACCGCACATCACCGGCACCGCAAAGATCTGGTCGAGCGATACAGCAATATGCTGGTCAGCCGTGGAGCTGAGGCGCTGATTGCGATCGATACGGCGCTCGAGCACCCTTTGTCCGTGCCTGTAGTCGCCGTCGCCGGTCATCGGCAGATTAAAGGGGTCACCAATGTAGTCCTCGATCATCGCCGCGCGGCTGAGCAGATCCTCACACATCTTCACGCTCTCGGACATCGGCAGATCGCATTCATGCGCGGACAGCCCTTCAGCTCCGACTCGGAAGATCGCTGGCAAAGTCTCGTGGAAGTGGCTCACGAAATGAGCATCGCCATTGATCTCAAGTTGGTGGTTGAACTGGAGCGGGACATAATCTCTCCCGAATTGGGATATCCGGTTATGCAGAAATTATTGGCTGAGCACTTGCGCTTCACGGCCGTCGTAGCCTTCAACGATATGTCGGCCATCGGCGCCATTCGCGCACTGCAGGACTTCGGGCTGAGAGTGCCGGAGGACGTCTCCGTCATTGGATTTGACGACATCACGGCCGCGGCATTCAACAATCCCAGGCTCACAACCATCCGGCAGCCACTTAACCACATGGGCAAGATGGCTGCGCAATATACGTTGAACCGCATTCACGGCACGGAACCGTTTCGGGAAGAAATTACGATTGAACCTGAATTAGTCGTTCGCGAGTCAACGGCGGAAGTAAAGGCAGACAAGGCTGGCGGTCGCGCGAAGGCAAATACACGACGTAAACTCGGCAACAGCAGTATCGATGTCCACTGATCCGCAAACCAGCCGACGCACCATTTTGCCGATGCAATTGGCCTTTGCTTTGACGGGCGTAGGCACCACGCTGCTCGGCTCTCTGCTCCCGAATCTCAGCCTGAATTGGCATCTCGATGACCGTCGAGCCGGCTTTTTCTTTGCTGCTCAGTTCTGCGGATCGGCGATAGGCGCTCTACTCGTCGGCTCGAATTTTTTCCGAAGCGCCTTGCGTGGCTATTTGCTTCTGGTCATAAGCGCTTTGTCCATCGCATTGGTCCGGGGCGATGCGCGGATGTTGCTGTTCATCACCTTCGGCTTGG
This sequence comes from uncultured Terriglobales bacterium, assembly GCA_964476905.1. Taxonomy (GTDB): domain Bacteria; phylum Acidobacteriota; class Terriglobia; order Terriglobales; family Acidobacteriaceae; genus Gp1-AA112. The sequence continues at coordinate 4,645 of CAYZHX010000045.1, read as the reverse complement.
GTCTGGGGCTGGCCGAGACCTCGACCAGCATGTGGATGGGCAAGATTTTTCCCACCCGCCGCGGCGCCGTTCTTTCGGTGCTCAACGCCTGGTGGTGCTTCGGCGCAATGGTCTCGGCGCCGCTCGCGTCGGTTTGGGTCAGCAGATTCTCCCCGGAGCGCTTTTATCCTGTACTCGGAACTGTGGTAGTTCTCACGCTCATTCCCGTTCTGAGCAACCAACAGTCGGCGTTCGAGGAGACACGCAAGGCTGAATCGGTTAATAAGGAGATTGACTGGAAGCGTGTCGCGATGTTTGCAGTGATTGCGTTCTTGTATGTAGGAAGTGAAACTTCAGTCGGCGGTTGGTTGATGAGCTACGTACATCGCCTCGCGACTGCGAACGATTTTTTGGCTCCACTGGCTACTTCTTGCTTCTGGCTGGCACTTCTGTGTGGACGGACAATTTCACCATGGCTGCTGCGTCGCATCAACGAACTACAGCTTCTTACCTACACCGTCGTGGGAGCGTTTGCCAGCGTGGTGATGTTGCTCCTGTTGCGAGCACCTCTCGCAACGGTGTTCAGCGCGACTTGTACCGGGCTGATGCTCGGGCCGATCTTTCCTCTTTGCATGGCCAGAATTCTGGCTCTCATGCACGACTCGCCACGATCGAAATGGACGTTTTCACTCTCTGGAGTCGGAGCTGCCGCTCTGCCGGCGCTCACCGGGGAAGTCTCTACCCGGGCCGGCTCGCTTCACTCTGGACTGCTCGTACCGGCAGTTGCCTTGTGTGTAATGAGCATAATGATGATTATTGATCGCGCTGCCAGGCCAACCGCAGCTACCCTACGCGCGCAGGCAAGCTAGGACGCACTTAGGCGCGGCTCTCGACCCGAATCCGCCAGTTATTCATACCTTAATGCTTCGACGGTATCCATCTGTGCGGCGCGTGTCGCCGGCACTGTGCCGAAGATGATGCCCACGGCGGATGCGACGAGAATGGCAATCACAGCGGATAGTCCCGAAATTGGAATTCGATACTCACTGAAGAAGCGGACTGACAATGGAACACACATTCCAATCAATGTTCCAAGCAAGCCACCGGTTAACGATATAAAAACGGCCTCCGTGAGGAACTGAAGGCGAATCTCCTGGCGGGTGGCCCCAACGGCCTTGCGGATACCGATTTCGCGAATGCGCGAGCGCACGTTGGCGAGCATGATGTTCATAATGCCTACGCCGCTTACTACCAGCGTCACGGTTGCAATCAACAGCAACACCACCGTGAGCGCGTTCGCGGTTTGTGCAGCCACGGAAAGCAGTTGCTGCAGATTTTCGACGTGGTAGACCGACTGCGCTCGGTGCCGAGATTGCAGAACGCGATGAATCTCTTCAGTTGCCCGGTCTACTTCGCTGGCGTCAGCCATCGAGAAGAAGAGCTGTTTCACCGCGTCCGTTCCGGTGAAGTATTTGGCTACGGTATATGGGATGAGAATGGTATCTTCCGCAATCTCTGATTGGCCAAATGTCTCCACGCGCTCTTTGAAGGTTCCGATGATTGTGAACGGTAGATTGCTGATCTTGATCGTCTGTCCTACCGCGGAATCTTCATTGCCGAAGAGTCGGCGGGCAAGTTGAACAGTAATGCACGCTACTTTCGTGCGAGTCTGCGACTCTTCCAAATCGAAGAATCTGCCGGAAGGAATCAGAAGATTGCGCACCGTCTCATATTCCGACGAGACTCCAAGCACCAATAGATCGCGCTCCTTGCCTTCGCCCACCGAAATTCGATCGTGCAATTCGATCATCGGTGAGGAGGCGATGATGTCCGGCACTTCATTGCGAACCTCACGCTCGTCATCTTCTGTCAGTTCGTCTTTTTGAACATTGCTGAAAGACGAGTTGCTGCCGCCCTCGTAGTAGGCGTAGATCATGTTGGCGCCGATTGCCTGGATCTGGTTCAGGATGTACTGCTTGCCTGTTAGACCTATGGTCACAACGAGGATCAGCGATGCAGTGCCGATGACCATCCCCAGTGCGGTGAGTGCAAAGCGAACTTTACTGGAACGGAAGGAGTCGACCGCCAGCTTGGCGATCTCTCCGAAGACCATCGTCTTGGTCGCGCTCTCCAGCGTCTGCTCGAACGAGCGGATGCGCTCCATCGTGCTCTGATGATGCTCGGCGATTTTCTGCTGTTCGAGTTGCAGCTCTTCAGGGGACATTCAGCGGTTACGGAAGACAACAGCTCCTTCAGTCCCATCCTAAACCGGGTCGAGACGAGAAGTTGCTCTTGGATTGGATGACGGGGATGACTGAGAAGCTTCACGGTTCCTTTTCACCACGGAGTCACCGAGTTACGGAGAAAACGGAAACTCGGGCTCGGGGTGAAGCGGGCTCCTGCAACACAAGTCGCCCATCAGATTTTCTCCGCTTCTCCCTGTCTGCGTGGTGAAATAGCAGGTTCATGGATCAACGCATCATCTTTCACCTCGACATGGACGCATTCTTTGTCTCCGTCGAAGAGCTGCTCGATCCATCGCTCAAGGGAAAACCAGTCATCGTCGGCGGAGCCAAAGACCAGCGTGGGGTAGTCGCTGCAGCTTCGTATGCGGCGCGCAAATTCGGCGTGCATTCTGCCATGCCACTGCGAACTGCTGCGAAGCTCTGTCCTGACGGCGTCTATCTCGACGGACATCCTCATCTCTACCGCGAATACTCAGGAAAGGTGCACACGATCCTCTGCCGGTATTCTCCAAAAGTGGAAATGGCGTCAGTTGACGAAGCCTATCTCGATATGACTGGAACTGCGCGCCTGCTCGGCCCGCCACTGAGATCGGCGCACGATTTACATCAGGAAATCAAAAGCGAGCTGAACCTGAACTGCTCGATCGGAATTGGAACGGCGCGAGTTGTAGCAAAAATCGCGTCCGATCTTGCCAAGCCAAATGGAGTGCTCTTCGTTTGGCCCGGACACGAAGCGCGCCTCTTTGCCGATTTGCCGGTTCGCAAAATGCCTGGCATAGGCAAAGTTTCCGAAGCTCGTCTCCACGAACTCGGCGTTCGCACGTTCGCCGACCTGAGCTCTAGGCAGGATCTCGAGAGTCACTTCGGCGCATACGGCTCCGCGATGGCCGGCAAAGCTCGCGGTGAAGATACGGGCGGATGGTTCGATGAAGAAATCGGCGAGAGCACAGCAAAATCAATCAGTCACGAGCACACGTATGGCGATGACACCGCGAACCTGCAAATCCTCGAAACCACGCTCGCGCGACTGACCGAAATGGTCTGCCGCCGTCTACGCGAACAACATTTCGAAGCACGCACCATTCAACTGAAGCTGCGCTATTCCGACTTCACGACGATCACACGCGCACATTCAGTACCAGAGCCCACGAGCAGCGATCACGTGATCCTCACGAATATTCGCAAGCTCTTTCACGACAACTGGAAGCCTGGAGCAAAAGTGCGTCTCCTGGGAGTGCATGTTTCAGGCTTCGATGCCGTTCCCTCATCGATGTCCTTCGACTTCGCGACTCCTGATCGTTGGAACAAAGCGCTCTCAGCAGCTGATCGTCTGCGCGATAAATTCGGAGACGCGGCCGTCCATCTCGCCAGCGCACTGAAGGCAACCATCCGCGAACGCACGCACGAGAATCCAGCGGGTATACCTGGGCGAAACAAGAAACAGAACGGCGAACACGAAGGTCAGTAACGGACAGAAAGGGGCCACAAAGAGCTCCGTATCCTCTTGTGTCTTGCTTCGTGACCTTCGTGTTCGCCGTTCCCGGGTTCTGCGAGAATTGAAGTAGTCCCATGATTCAGCTCTCAGGCGCGGGGAAGCGCTACGGTCACAAGCTGCTCTTTGAAAGTCTCGACTGGCTCATCACGCCTAATGATCGCGTCGGCGTTGTCGGCGCGAATGGGACTGGCAAATCCACGCTGCTCAAAGTGCTTGCCGGCATCGAGACTCTCGATTACGGCACTATCGTTCGAACGAAGGGCATCAGCGCCGGATATCTACCCCAAGACGGATTGTCGCTGAGCGGACGAACTGTGTTTTCCGAGTGCATGTCCGTCTTCGCTGAACTCCAGAGCATGGAGCAGGAGTTAGAGCGGCTTACAGCACAAATGTCAGAGCTGGATCACGAGAGCGTGGAATACGCGCAAGTGGCCGAGCGGTTTCACTCACTCGAAGTACAATTTCGCGCACGAGACGGTTATGCACTGGAAGCCCATGTTGGAACCGTGCTCACCGGACTCGGGTTCCGCAAGGAAGATTGGCAGCGTGCTACCGAAGAGTTCTCCGGCGGGTGGCAGATGCGCATTGCGCTCGGCAAGCTGCTCCTGCAAAGACCGAACCTGCTGCTGCTCGACGAACCGACGAACCATCTTGACCTCGAAACCCGAAACTGGCTCGAAGAATATCTCGCGAGTTACCCGAATGCGTTCATTCTCATTTCTCACGACCGCTATTTCCTTGACGTTACTGTGAAGAAGACAGTGGAAATCTGGAACAAGCGCGTGCAGTTCTATTCGGGGAATTACGAGAAATACCTGGCGCAGCGGGAAGAACGCAAGACACAGCTCGAATCCTCTTACCGCAATCAGCGAGAAAAGATTGAGCAACTCGAAGCGTTCATCAACCGCTTTCGCTATCAGGCAAC
>CAYZHX010000044.1:0-27390 GCA_964476905.1 uncultured Terriglobales bacterium | reverse complement strand
GGAAAGTAACTGGCCAGCACTGCAACCGCAAACAGGAGAAGAGGCACGGCCAGAAACACAAACCGATCGTGCGGGCGAACACCATACAGCAAACTTGCCATCATGGACGCTGTGAATGCAGAAAAGACCAATCCGGCAACTATGCCCACGCCAGCAAGCACGCTCCCTTTGCGTAAGAACATTCTCAGAATGTCGTCACGCCGCGCGCCCACGGCCATGCGGATACCGATCTCGCGCGATCGTTGGCCGACCATATAAGCCAACAAGCCGTAAATTCCGATGGAGGCCAGAAGCACCGCCAATCCAGCAAATCCTCCGACGAGATCGGCAGAAAAACGGCGTGAAGCCAGTGAGCGATCAAGGACGTCGTTCATCGAAGCAACATTGAATACCGGCAAGCCGGGATCAATGCCCTGGATTTCGTGCCGAATCTGTGGTTCGAGCAGGTTCGCGGGCAGAGACGTCCGCAACACCACGCTCAGCCGTTTGCCGTTGTCTTGATAGGTTGAAACGTAGATGTGGGGAACGCCATCGATGTCGAGACCGTCACTCTTGATATCTTTCACAACTCCCACGACGGTCGTCCATGGCTTCGTAGCGTCTCGTCCGAAACGCACTCGGCGGCCCAGCGGATCTTGAGTTGGCCAATACTTACGAGCGGTGCTTTCATCAATGACGGCTACCAGCGGTTTGCCATCTTCATCCGCCTCGGTGAATGAACGGCCCCGCAGGAGCGTTGTCTGTAACACCTTAAAATAATCGGAACTTATCCGAATTCTTTCCGCGCTCAGATCCTGCGAGGACTCGACCGGTCTATCTTCAATCGCGAAGCCTTCAGTCGCTACGCCACCGACCGCATTGGGGTTGGTATTTGTGGCCGGAAGAGCTGAGGTGATTGCGGCGAGTTCCACTCCGGGAATTGCCTTCATGCGCCGCAGCAACTCACGATCAAAGGCGGCTCTGCGAGGAACATCGTGATACGGATCCGCCTCCGATTCGTTGGGATTCGGAAGCTGTATGTTTGCGGTGACAACTTGAGATGAATTAAAGCCTGGATTTTCCTGCAAAAGATCCCGCAGGGTACGCAACAGCAAGCCTGCTCCGACCATCAGCATGACGGCGAACGCCAGTTCAGAAGCGATTAGAACGTCCCGCAATCGTCCGGTTTTTTTACTGTAGCCGGACCCTCGACCGCCTTCCCGAATGGCCGAGGAGAGAGCGCCTTTTACCGAATGAAGCGCTGGAGCAAGTCCAAACACTAAGCCCGTGAGAATGGAAATCAAGAGAGCGAACGCCAGCACTATCCAGTCGATTCGTACTTCGCTGAGCCGGGGAAGGTTCGATGGCACAACGCGCAGGATGAAACCCAGAGTACCCACTGCGGTTGCAACTCCCGCGACACCGCCGATGAGCGACAGCAGCATGGACTCAGTCAACATCTGCCGCACCAAGCGGCCGCGGCCTGCCCCCAGCGCTGACCGCACGGCCATCTCTTGTTGCCGCCCCGAAGCGCGCGCCAGGAGGAGATTGGCAATGTTCAACGAGACGATGAAAACGATCAGGATTACCGCACCCAGTAACACCAGCAGCATGGGCCGAACTTTGCCCACCAAAGTTTCTTGCAATGGTTGAATCTCAATTGTCCATTGCGCCTGCGGCGGGTAGTCGCTGGGAAAGTCGCGGCGTATTTGGGCAGCCATGGCGGTTAGCCGCGCCTGAGCTTGTTCCAGTGTCAAGCCACGTTTCAGTCGTCCGATTGCCGATACTAAGACTCGGGTACCACGCATTGGCGGGGGAAAGGGATCTCCGCTGAAACCGCCGGCGCAAAACACTTCCGCGTCGCCGCCAACCGTCGGTCCAGGATGGCGAAATCCGCGTGGCAGAACCCCAATAATGGTAATGGGATCATTGTCGATCCGGATGGTACGGCCTAGAACATGCGGATCGGCGCCATAAGCACGGCGCCACAAGCCATCACTGATCACGGCATCTGCAGAGAACCCAGGCACGAAGTCCTGCGGACCGAACAAGCGTCCAATTTGCGGGGTCACCCCCAGCATGGAAAAGTAGCTGAAACTGCCATTGACCCCCTCGATACGCTCGGGCTGTCCTGTTCCGATCACATCCTCGCTACCCTCAAAGATCGGGCTCACATCTTCAAATACACCCGATCGCGTCTCGAGGTCATCCAGTTCAGGCTTGGAAAACCTGACGTCCCGTAATCCCACGCCGGGCTCGTTAAAGAAGATTCGTACCAAACGATCGGGGTCGGGAAACGGCAGAGGGCGCAGCAACACGGCATTCACGATGCTGAAAATCGCGGTGTTGGCTCCCACGCCCAGAGCCAGCGTCAAAACCGCTACTGCCGAAAAAGCGGGATTCTTGTAGAACAGTCTCCATCCGTGACGCAGGTCCGAACCCAGTTCGCCCCACCACCGTATGCCTACTGCTGCCCGCGCGGCATCTTTGTGAGACTCGATTCCGCCGAACTCAATCTTGGCCGCTCGCATCGCTTCTTGCTGCGACATTCCTTTGCCAACCAGTTCGGCAGCGTAGCTCTCAATGTGGAAACGCATTTCCGTTTCCATCTCACTTTCAAGCTTTCGCCCGCTGCCCATCCACCTTAACCAGGAGCGGAATCGAGCCAGAAGATTCATATCTCCTCCGGAGTCGTGCGCAGAACGTTGGCGATCAACGAGGCCATGCGGTTCCACTTTTCGGTTTCCGCATGGAGTTGCCGGCGCCCCGCCGCGGTCAGTCTGTAGAACTTTGCTTTGCGGTTGTTGTCCGATTCTCCCCACTCGCTCGTGATCGAGCCCTGATGTTCCAGCCGATAGAGCGCCGGATATAGCGAGCCTTGCTGGATCTCCAGTTGTTTGCCGGAGATCTGCTGAATGCGCAGCAAAACCCCGTAGCCGTGCAGCGGGCCAAGCGAGACGGCTTTGAGGATCAGCATGTCCAGCGTGCCTTGCAGCAAGTCAATCTGTTTGCTCACGATCTCTCCTTGCGCGTCTAGGAGAGACGATAGCGGAACTCTCCTAGACGGTCAAGGAGAGAATGTCCTGGCGAACAGTTCCCGGATCACGGGCTACTCGGAAAGTGCTAATTCGGAATCGTAATGTACTCTCCCGAAAACGCTAACCGTTTCACTTCCTGCCCAAGAACCTAAGCCTCGCTGTAAATGCGCGTCCATCGAACCCGCCGTAGGTTGCATAGTTGGCAGCGTCGATGTTGTTGTTCACAAAGACGGGATTCTTGCGGTCGGTGACATTCTCGGCTACGCCGCGCAAGGCAAGCGCAAAACCGCGGAAGGTAAACCGGAATTCCAATCCGGGATTCAGCGCAAAGTAGGAAGGAAAGCGATTGGAATACGCCGCGCCCACGATCTGCTGGTTTGCGTTGACTGTGGTCCACGGGAATCCGGTGCGATAGTCGAGTGAATAAACGAGATCGAAGCGCTTGAACGGAGTTGGAAACCATCCCCAGCTGATGAATCGATTTGGGACATCCCAGGGCAACGGCCCGCTCATCTGCGTGCTGAAAATTGGATTATTGAGCGAGTAATCGACTACTGCATTGGAATGCGCATAGGAGTGCGTATAGGAACCAAAGACGTTGTAGTCGCCGCGGAAGTGCTTGCGCGCCGTAAGCTCAACCGCGCGATATCGATCCTGTCGCGTATTTGTAAGCTCATAAGTGCCAGAGAGGATCGAAGCCGTGTTCAAGTTCTGGAAAATGAAGCCGTCGTTACCGATTTTCTGCAAATATTCGACTGCTCCGTAAATTCCAAAGGGAAGCTTTTGTTCGACTCCGGCGCTCCAGTTCAGGAATCTTGGCTCGTGCAGAGCAGGTTGATTGACCGCGAAGGTTGTAACCAGAGGCGGGCCCAACAAGTTTGTTCCAGCGGCGTCGTAGTAATAGTCCAGCCGCGGCCCAGTCATTGCCCGCGCCAAGTAATCCAAATGCGTGCGCTCGTAGTAGATACCCAAGCCTGCAGAGAACTTCGTCGTGCCTTCCGAGCCAAGCGCGTACGTGCCTGCAATTCGAGGCGAGAATAATGGACGGCGAATGATCTCGTCCCAATCAAAGCGAATGCCCGGCTGCACGATTACTCGTTCGAAAGGAGACCATTTGTCCTCGACATACCCGCTAACTTCAAAGTTGTTACGGTCCAGCGAAGCCGAAGCAGGCAGCACGCTTTGGCGATACAGCGTTCCATCGGCTCGTAAAAGTGAAAACGGTGTGTCCTGATAGACCTGCGTAAAGTTGATTTGATCGATCTCCGTGCCGAGCTTCACTTCGTGCCGTCCGAAAGCACTAAACCCACGCAAAAATAAATTGGCAATGCCCTGTGCGCGGCGCGAAGTTCCATGGAAGGCTTGGAAATAGTTCCCGGTGTTCAAATTGGGAGTAATGACAAACGGGCTCGTTCCTTGTGGACGATAGCGATCATTAAAAGCGTTCCATGCAAAACCCGTTTCCAGAAGCGCACCACCCGAAAAATAGTGGAGCTCCTTCACGTCTGCGAGATACGCGCCGATATCCCGCTTTACTGTCGCCGAAGAAGCCGTAGTAAGCGAGAGACCCTGAAAGTCTTCATCTTGCGTGTTATTCAGCAGGCCAAAGCTGAGAATGTCACTTGGGCGCAAATTCATTTGCACCTTCGCCAGATTGCTTCCACGAAGGAATGGATCGCGGTCGGAGCCGTTTGGCAGATCCCTGAATACGTAGTTGTCATACTCGGCATCCGCGGAGTCAAAGAACCAGATCTTGCCTTTCTTGATCGGCCCGGAAACCGTGGCGCGTGGAACCCATTTATCGAAGTTGATGCCTTTGCCCTTGCTGTTCTTCCATGACGGAATAAAGTTCGTGGCGTCGAAGCGGAAGTGATCATCGCCCATACCGGTATTGAAGTCGATGATTCCGCCGGACTCCTTCCCGTATTGAGTCGAGACCCGACTGCTCTGGACGGAGACTTCCCGGACAGCATCGGCGCTGAAGCGCATGGCGAGATTCCCGCTTACCGGCGAGGTGATCTCGAAACCATCGAGCACATCGCTTGTCTCATAGGTCGCAGCACCGGCGACGTGAACCTGACCACTCGCGTCCTGCACTACCTGCGGAAAAAAGGGAAGAATGTTGCGGATATCGCGCGAGGTCGGATACGGAATATTCACGATCTCAGGCGTGCCGAGCTGCTTGGTATTTGCAGTCTGCGCAGGATCGATTCCCTGGACCGAAGCAGTTACGTTTACGGTTTCTTTCAGTTCCTGCACGTGCGGAACTGTGAGTTCCAACGTCTGTGCGCCTCTGATGCTGAGATCCGTCTTCGTGATGGGATAGAAGTTGTCTCGTTGCGCGTGAATGGTGAAGGCATGTTCGGGATCAAGATTCAAGAAGCGACCACGTCCGGCGGCGTCAGTCTGAATTCGCATCACCTCACCGGTTGCAGTGTCGGTGAGGGTAACGAAGCAGTCGGGAACTACGACGTTGTTCTCATCACCGACAACTATGGTCAGCGAAGTTCCGCTGTGCTTCGCCGGCACCACCGGAATGGGCGCGCGACGAGACGGCTGCTGCGCGATCAAAAGGCACGGGTACGCAGTCAGCGCTAGACATAGAAGAACTCGCTGAAGGATCCTCATCCGCAAATAAGAGCTGGTAATTGTGAACTGCACCTATTAGATACCGTCAGCTACGAAAACAGGATGCCCGGGATGACAAGGGTGGCGCGTCGAGACGCAGGTGCATGCGTCTCGACAGAGTAGATAATCGCATAAACCTCGTTAGCGCGCTTTGGGATTCGGAGACTCCTGTTCTTGTTCTCCGCGGAACAGCAATGGAACGCTGAGTTGCAATACGCGTTCGCGGCGTTCTTCGGTGTCCTGTGCCGCTAGACGCGCCTTGAGCAGATCAGAAATGGATACGATGCCCACGACTTTGCTGGCATCGTCTCGCCGTACAACGGGCAGCTTGGTAAAACCGCTACTGGCCATGCGTTGAACGATACGAGTAAGGCGCTCGTCATCGTATGCAACCACGGGCTTACTGATCACAAGGGAGGAGAGGCTGGATCCCTTCTTGCCCTCTGCAAACTGCTCCAGGTCCCAACGTGTAATCACGCCAAGCATGTTTCCATCCGCATTTTCGACCGGGAAAAGCCGTTGGATTCCGGCCTTCTCATCGATGACCAACGCGTTGCGCACGAGATCGACTGTGGCGTCGCTCGGGAGCTTGGCGATGTTTGTGCGCATCACCTCTTCGACGGCGAGACTTTCCATGGGATCCACAATGTACTCACGGGAGAGGTGGTACCCACGGCGGCTGAGCTTCTCGGTGAGAATCGAACGGGGTAGCGTGAGAACGACGAGGCCGTACGATACCAACGCGGAAATGAGAAGCGGTAGAAGAACTCCGGGATCGTGGGTCAATTCGAATGCAAATACGACGGCAGTCAATGGCGCGCCGAGCGCACCAGCGAGTACAGCAGCCATGCTGACGAGCGGCCACAGTCCGACGCCGTAGTCTGGCAGGAAGCGAGATTCCAGGCCGCCGAGCGCTCCGCCCATGATGAGCAACGGAGCGAGCACGCCGCCGGATGTTCCGGAGCCGAGCGAGACTGACCAGATGATCCCCTTCACAAAGAAAATGCCGAGCAGCAATTGGAAAGGGAGATCATGATCGAGCATGGAGGCGATTACGTCGTATCCCACGCCTAAGGTTTCAGGGAAGAAGATGCCACCGATGCCTACAACGATCGCACCGATCGCCGGCCACCACATCCAATGTATGGGGAGGTGACTGAATCCGTCCTCGACCACATAGATTGCGGAGCTTAATAGCGCCGCCAGCACACCTGCCAGCAATCCAACGAGCATGCAGGACGCAAGGCCTGCAGCATTCATAGTGATGTGGTGTTCCGGAATGGGAAACAGCGGACCTAGTCCGAGCAGGTAATGCCGTGCCGCGGCGGCAGTGGCGCTGGCCATAGCCACGGGGATCAGGCTTCGCGGCTTCCACTCGAATAACAACAACTCGACCGCGAGCAGGACAGCAGAAACAGGAGCCGCGAACGTAGCGGACATTCCTGCTGCCGCACCGGCTACGAGCAGTGTCTTGCGTTCTGCACTAGTGAGGCGAAAGAACTGCGCGATCAACGATCCGACCGCGCCGCCTGTCATGATGATTGGACCTTCCGCGCCGAACGGTCCTCCGGAGCCGATAGCTATTGCCGCCGAAACAGGCTTTAGAACAGCAACCCGCGGTTCCACTTTGGCACCCTTCAGCAGAATCGCTTCAATGGCTTCGGGAATTCCATGGCCCCGAATACGCTCCGATCCGTAACGCGCCATGATTCCGACTATCAATCCACCAACAACCGGTACGGCGATTACCCACAACCCAAGCGTATTTAACGCCGGCGATTTGTAGACCCAGCTCCAATGATGAAAGAAGAAGAGGTTGTTAAAAAGGTAAATAAGCTTCAGAAGAATCAGCGCCAGGTACGCTCCGACCACGCCGATGACGATGCAGAGCAGCGACAAAGGAACTACCCGCAAATCGGTCGTGAAATCAGCTAAACGCTGAGCGCCAGGGGCCTGTGAGTGCGTTGTCATATTCTGAACGCAGCGGGAGACGCGGATGGCGCGATAGGAAACAGAAGGAGACGCTGCTTAATATTGAAGTGTAGCGCATCATGGAGCCACAGCGAAGAAGGCAGCGAAACTCGCTTATGCAAGTCAGCGGTTCCGCTGCGCTTCTGCTGAATGTTCTGGTGATCGATTTAGCGATGGTGCCTGCTCGCCGCGGAGGTGCCTCTGATCGTGAACGTCATCGCCCTCTCCGCGGGAATCACAGCTTCTTCTTTTCCGGTTGCAGCCGCAACTCCTGTGCCTGCGGCTCCGCCTGCAGCCGTACCGATCAGCGCGCCTTTGCCTCCACCGGCAATCCCACCTATCAAGGCTCCGGCCGCCGCGCCACCGCCGATTTTCGTGACGTTGCTCTTCTTATGGCTCTTTCCATGAAACGTATGCGAACCGGTCGTGACAGCCTGACCATTTACTTCGGTGAGACGTACCGAAATGACACCCGGAGCGTGCAGTCGGCCGCTGGATTTTGCTGAAGTCACTCGGCATCTCGCCGGATCGCCGGCCCTGGCGAGCGTCTTTCCGTTCACCACAACATCGCGTGCCACGGAGCATCGGAACGATTCTCCGGCCCTCGCTGTTCCCGACGAAAGTGAAGAGCCGGTGCGCACCGTAACGTGCGTGCCCGATGGAATTGTTGCCGCGCTCAGTGACAGCGAAATGACCAGGAACGCGGCGAAGTTTAAGGCTATTTTGCCTTTCATAGTCCCTCCTGAACGTGCCGGCTCAACGAATGGCGGCGTGAAACGCAGCCCCAATTGTGGAACAGGTCACGAATTTCTGTGCTACGGGTAATCTAAGAGTAAATGCCGCGAGCAAAAGAGCGCGTTCTGCCACAGACATTTTATGCGCGCGATCCGCGCCTGGTCGCGAGAGAACTGCTGGGCAAGGTGCTCGTTCGTACATCGTCCACTCGTGCTGGAACTCAGCGGCTTTCGGGGAGAATCGTGGAGGTGGAGGTTTACCTAGGCGAGGGAGACCTTGCAGCTCACTCTGCCGCTGGAAAAACTGCACGCAATGAAGTTCTCTTTGGGCCGCCGGGTCACGCATACGTGTACTTCATCTACGGAGTGCACTATTGTCTGAATTTTTCCTGTTTGCCGGAGGGAGAGGCTGGCTGCGTGCTCTTGCGCGCAATCGAACCGCTCGATGGAATTGAGCAGATGGCGAGGGCTCGACGAATTTCGCACGAACGATTGCACTCAAGTTCCGGCTTGAAGCTCCTCACAAGTGGCCCCGGAAGACTGTGCGAGGCGTTGAGCATTACGCGAGAACGACTCAATGGCCGGGAGCTCTACAACGAAGAATCTCCCCTGAAAATCGTGGACGTTGCTTCGCAGGTGGGCAAAATCGGCGAGAGCACTCGAATCGGAATCACGAAATCGTCTGAGATGCCGTTGCGCTACTTCTTAGCCGGGAACATTTTCGTTTCGGGAAAACGGAAGCATTGACTGCGAGACAGACGATAAGGAGCGAACTCAATGGACAAAGTGGACCATAAGCAAAACCAAAAGCCCTGTCCACATTGTCCACGAAGTCCACTTAACCCACGTCTTTTTTTCTGCTGACTGGAACTACGGATTGTAGAAGCGGCGATTCTTGCTGTATGGCGCCTCGCCTGGTTCGCCGCGTCGGAAATGCCCAGAAGGAATCGACTTGCCATCGCGTTCATGAGCGAGCAGCTCGATGAACCACGCCTCGTGCTCAATTTCTTCATTCAGAATGCGCGCTGCCATGTCGTATGTGCGCGGATCCTTGCCGAAGGTCATGTCGCAGATCTCGCTCCAGCTTCGGATGGCGCAGCGTTCGGATTCCAGCAGCAGAGTGAGAATATTGACCACTGTGGGTGGATTGGGCAACTTGGCCGCCTCGCATCCTGCCTGATCGTGGAATGCCGGAAGATCATTCGGCAGCTCGCCACCGAGTTCATAAATGCGTGGGACGATCAGCTCCCAGTGCGCGCGATCTTCGAGCCGCGCATCCTCGCAGATTTCTTTGTAATCTTCGTGTCCTGCCAGGTGCATGCGCAGGATCGTGTAGTAGTAATAGGTGCTCGCGAACTCCGCTGCGGCGTTGGCAATGAGCATCTTGATGAGCTTGTCGACATCGACCCCGCGGGCGCGAATGACTTCTACGCCAACTCGTCCGCTGAGATCACCGTGCTTGACGACTCCGCCTTTTGCCATGGAATTTTCCTCCAGACAACCAGACTAAGAGCCGGAACGATGATAGGTCTAATATATCGTTGCTATGTTTTGCATAGGCAAAAGAGATTGGTAAGGGACGAATGGAAGTTCATCAGCTCCGCTATTTTTGTGCTGTTGCCGAATCCGGAAATTTCACTCGCGCCGCCGAGGCGACGCGCATTTCTCAACCTTCGCTTTCGCAGCAGATCCACAAGCTGGAAGACGAGCTTGGGGCGAAGCTCTTCGATCGTCTCCCGCGTTCCGCTCGGTTGACCCAATTTGGGAAGGCATTTTTGCCGAAAGCTCAGGCCATTTTGCGTCAGATCGGCGAGGCGCGCACCGAGATTCGCGAGATGGCTAGTGCTGAGAGCGGTGAAGTTGTGCTCGGCGCCATTCCCACGATCGCTCCCTACCTGCTTCCGTACATGTTGAGCAGCTTTGCGCGCCAGCATTCGAGGGTGTCAGTCAGCGTGGTTGAGGAAATTACTCCCACGCTTCTGGAGAGACTTCATGACGGATCACTTGATCTCGCAGTCCTGGCTCTGCCCGTCCAAAGTGAAGAGTTGGTCACGATCGAACTGATGCAGGAGCCGCTATTCGCCGTTTTGCCTGAACACCATCCTCTGGCAAAACGTCGGACCGTGATCCTCGACCAGATTCGCAACGAGCCCTTTCTTCTCCTAAAAGAAGGGCACTGCTTCCGTGAGAATACGCTGCAAGCTTGCCGCCAGTCGCAGGTGAATCCCAATGTGGTATTCGAGAGTGGACAGTTCGCAACGATTCTGGCGATGGTGTCGGCGGGTATGGGCGTGTCGGTCGTTCCGGAGATGGCGGTCAAAGAAACGAGCGGCTGCAGCTTTGTGCTGATTGCGGATAAAACCATCCGGCGCACGGTCGGAGTCGCACGGTTGAAGTATCGATACCCGACGCGTGCGCAGCGAGCTGTGCTGGAACATTTGCAAAAGGCTTCTCAACGGAACGCAGGTCAACGTTCTGCATAGTTCTTGTTGAGATATAGATCCACTTCATTCCCAATCCATGGACCTTGTCACCGCCTTTTTCCAACGCGCGAACAGTCGGTCGCGGTGAGCTGATTCCATTGCGGGATTCCACCGTCGATCGACCTTCCAGGTGGCTCTCAATTCGTCCAGCGATTTGAAGAAGCCAGTTGCTAATCCAGCAGCAAAAGCTGCGCCGAGAGCCGTGGTTTCCTTTACGTGCGGCGATACGATTTCCCGATTAAGGATGTCAGATTGGAACTGCATCAGCAGGTCGTTGGCTACCATGCCGCCGTCGACCCGCACGATGCCCACCGGCTTGGCGCAATCCTGTTCCATTGCTTCCAGCACTTCGCGAGTTTGGTAGGCGGTCGCTTCGAGCGCGGCGCGCGCAATGTGCCCTTTATTCGCATAGCGCGTCAGACCAGCGATTACACCTCGCGCATTCGCCTGCCAGTAAGGTGCATAAAGACCCGAAAACGCCGGGACAAAGTACACTCCGCCGTTGTCACTGACACTTCGTGCCAGCGCCTCCACTTCGGGGCTCGTTTTGAAAAGACCCAAGTTATCGCGCAGCCATTGCACCAAAGCGCCTGTAATCGCAACGCTCCCTTCGAGCGCATAGTGGGTGGGCTCCTTGCCAATTTTGTAAGCAATCGTGGTGAGGAGCCCATGTTTCGATGTCACTTTTTGGGTGCCAGTGTTCAGCAACAGGAAACAGCCAGTGCCGTAAGTATTCTTCGCCTCACCCGGAGTGAAGCAAGTTTGTCCTACGAGCGCCGCCTGCTGGTCTCCAAGAATTCCGGCAAGAGGAACTCCATCCAGCGCTTTGTGGCAAACCGTTCCGTAGCTTTCCGAGCTGGAGGAGACGCGCGGCAGCATCAGTTTGGGAATGTGGAATGTTTGCAGCAGGTCTGTATCCCAGGAACAGCTTTCGAGATCGAAGAGTTGAGTTCGGCTGGCGTTGGTGACATCGGTAATATGTTGACCGCCATCTATACCGCCCGTAAGTCTCCAAGCGAGGAAGCTGTCGATTGTGCCGAAGAGGATGTCGCCTGCTTCCGCCTTTTCGCGAACTCCAGGAATATTCTCGAGAAGCCACACCAGTTTGAGGCTGCTGAAGTAGGTCGAGATTGGCAAGCCGGTTTTGCGCTTGATCGACTCTTCGCGCGCAGAGAAGCGCTTCAGGAGTGACTCGGTGCGCGTGTCCTGCCAAACAAGCGCGTTCGCAATTGGTGCGCCAGTTTTGCGATCCCACAAAACCGATGTTTCCCGCTGGTTGGTAATGCCGATCGCCGCAAAGTCCTTTGGCCTCAGTGCGCGTTCCGCTACCGCGTCGTCGATTACCTGTAGGGTGCGGCGCCAGATTTCTTCCGCATCGTGCTCGACCCATCCCGCTCGCGGATAAATCTGCTCATGCTCGCGCTGCGCCGAGCAGACGATGCGCCCCGAGCGATCGAAGACGATGAACCGAGTGCTAGTAGTTCCCTGATCAATGGCACCTATGTAGCTGGACATAGTGCAAGAGCATACACAAAGCAAACTTCCTAACGATGCAGTTGGCGGATCGCTCCTGCGCACCTGCCATAACCGGCAAGTCGGATGTTCTACAACTCCGCTTTATTCCCGCGATGCGGCAAACCCCCGGCTGTTAACTCTTCTCTAACTGCCGAAGTGGACGAGTTTCACATGTGGATACGTGTGCAGCTCACAACATTAGGAACCCGGCTTGGAACCGCCGGGCAGGAGGCAAGAGGAACAGCTCATGAACAAGTTTCTTTACACATGCTCAGCACTGCTGCTGTCGGCCGGACTGGCGGTGGCCCAGACATCCAGCACAACTACAGACCCGAACAGCCAAAACAACCAGACACCAAGCGCGACTGCTCCGGCGAGCAGCTCGAGCCAGTCAACAGCTCCGGCTTCGAGCAGCAGTTCTGATATGAATCAGACAGCGGCTCCGTCGAGCTCCAGCCAGCCTAGCGCGACCCCGTCCAATACGGCGCCTAGCGCGACCTCTGGACAGACCTCGACAACTCCGGGCGCAACCGACCAGACGTCAAGCCAGGCAAGCCCGACTGCGGCACCATCGAGCACGACCGATCAGAATGCGGCAACGGCTCCAGGTGCGACCTCCAGCTCCAGCTCGACAACAGCAGCTCCCAGCTCAAACTCGAGCGCAACGTCTGGTGACATCAACAATCAGAGCTCAACTGCTCCGGCTTCCGGCTCCGCTGCTTCGTCCAACGCGACGAGCACGACCGATCAGAACGCTCAGAGCGGTGCAGCCGCAACTACTCCGGCCACCGATCAGAATGCGCAGAGCGCAACCAGCAGCAGCACGGGAAGCAAGGCTGCTGATCAGGGCGCGGTTAGCGCTGATCAGAATGCTGCGAATGCAAACAATGCGAACGCCGCCAATCAGGGACAGGGCAATGCGCAGGGTCTGCCGCAAACGGCTTCCATCCTGCCACTGCTTAGCCTGCTCGGCTTCGGCTCGTTCTTCACCGGTCTGATTGCCCGCTTCCGTAAGTAAGCTGACGAACAGGCACCGCAAGACCAAACGCCCGGGACGCGAGTTCCGGGCGTTACTGCGTAGTGATGAATCTATTTCGGGTCGTCCGCCGATGCGCTGAGTGAGGTTGTTTTACCCGTGCGGGGGCCGTACTGATTCATTCCGCCGACCCGATATACTTTTCAAGTGTCATTCGAAGACAGCACATACCAGCTTCGTCGCGACAAGCTGAAGCAGATTGAGGCTCTCGGACAAGAGAGCTATCCACACAAGTTTTCTTTCACTCACACCATCCCTGCGATTCTCGATAAGTACTCCGAAGCAAGCGGAGAAGAACTCGAACGCGAACGCGTGAATGTGCGCGTTGCCGGACGACTCATGTCCATTCGCGGGCAGGGAAAAGCCGGATTTGCGCATCTGCAGCAATCAGGTAAGCGTCTGCAGATTTACGTGAAGCTCGATTTCGTCGGCGAAAAAGGATTTCAGCTGTACAAGTTGCTCGATTTGGGCGACTTCATCGGGGTTCGTGGGTATCTATTTCGCACCAGAACGGGCGAACTCTCGGTTCACGTTGAAGAGATCACGTTTCTCGCCAAGGATCTGCTTCCCCTTCCCGAGAAGTATCACGGATTGTCAGATGTCGAGCTGCGCTACCGTCAGCGTTACGTCGATCTCACGATGAATCCGGAAGTTCGCGATGTTTTTGTCGCACGCAGTAGGGTCGTGAAGGCCATTCGTTCGTTTCTGGATGCACGCGGATACATCGAAGTTGAGACTCCGATGATGCAGCCCATCGCGGGGGGGGCGGCAGCCCGTCCATTTACGACACATCACAACACGCTCGATATCGATTTGTACTTGCGCATTGCACCGGAGTTGTATCTCAAGCGGCTGATTGTGGGCGGGCTCGATCGCGTCTACGAAATCAATCGCAATTTTCGCAATGAAGGTATTTCGACGCAGCATAATCCGGAATTTACGATGCTCGAGTTCTATCAGTCATACGCCGACTACCACGATCTGATGTCGCTCACCGAAGAAATGCTGGCGCATGTTGCGCGCGAGGTGAACGGAAGCACAATCGTCAGCTATCAGGGACGCGAGATCGATTTCGGGAATTGGCAGCGGCTTTCGATGCGCGAAGCGATCATCAAGTACTGGCCTGAGAGCTCGGCGCCTGCTCCGCAGATGAGCGATTTTTCCAGTGCTGCCTTGGTTCGCAAACTCGTTGAGCGTCTAAATGCGACTCACACGCCGCACATGCCATACGATCCCGCAGAGCCCACCGGAAAAACAATCGCAAACATGTTCGAGACAGTCGCTGAAGAACATCTCTGGCAGCCGACGATTCTGTATGACTTTCCGGTGGCAATCTCCCCCCTCTCAAAGAACAAGAAGGACGAGCCGGATTGGGTTGAGCGCTTTGAAATCTTCATTGGTGGACTGGAGCTTGGGAATGCTTTTAGCGAGCTGAATGATCCTGAAGAGCAACGTCGGCGCTTCGAACAGCAGCTTTCCGAAAAAGAGCGCGGCGACGAAGAAGCCCACGCGATGGATGAAGACTATATTCGCGCGCTGTCGTACGGAATGCCTCCCGCGGGTGGTGAAGGCATCGGGATTGATCGTTTGACGATGCTACTCACCGATTCGAAGTCGATCCGCGACGTGATCCTGTTTCCTTTATTGCGTCCGCAAAAGCAGGAAGAAATCGTCCAAGAAGCTACGGGCACGGGCGCGTAGCGTGGGCTTCGAACTCGATTCGGAGAAACGTCGTCGTCTCGGTTACAACCTCATCGATCATATCGACCATTATTTTGAGACACTGCACACCCGCCCGGTGCAGTTGCCGGAAGAGGAACGCAGTTTCGAGGAGCTCCAGAATGCTCTTCCCGAATTGGGATCTGATGCGGTTCGAGTGCTCGACGATCTCTGCCGCGAGTTGATCAATCGAGGCTTCCACGTTCCAAGCGCGAACTACTTTGGCCTGATGAACCCCACTCCTACGTACATCGGAGTGCTTGCGGAGGCGCTCGTCGCTGCGCTGAATCCTCAACTGGCTACGCTGGCCCGCTCGCAGCTCGCGTCGAAGATTGAGTTGGAGACAGTGCGCTGGATCGGTGAACGCGTAGGGTGGAACGGCACATTCGGCGGCACATTCACGAGTGGCGGTAACGAGGCGAATTTTTCTGCCTTGGCGTTGGCGCTCGCCTCTAAATTTCCTAATGTGATGAATGATGGTGTCCGATCTCTGAAAGGGCAACCGGTCGCGTATGCATCATCAGAAGCTCATCATTCACTTGATAAGTCTGCAGGCCTGCTAGGGCTTGGGCGCAAAGCAGTCCGTCGGGTTCCCATAACGGAACGAATTCAGATTGAACCCAATGAACTCGAGCGCGCGATTCAAAAGGACACGGAGACAGGGGAGCTTCCATTCTGCGTTGTTGCCACTGCGGGCACTACGAACTCGGGGGCGGTTGACGACTTAGTTGCAGTTGCCAAGATTTGCCGAAAATACAACATCTGGATGCACGTCGACGGGGCTTACGGTGCTGCGGCCATCTTCAGTAATCGTCACCGCGGTCTGGTCCGCGGAATTGAGTTCGCAGACTCGATTACCATCGATCCGCATAAATGGCTGGCCATGCCGTTTGCAGCCGGAGTCGTGCTTACTTGTCATCCTGAGACTCTGAAATCAGCTTTCGCAGTCACCACTCCGTACATGCCGAAAGCCGCGGTCCATTGGCCACCGGACAACTTCGCCGTTAGCACGCAGTGGACACGCCGCATGAACTCCCTCAAGCTTTGGCTCACGATTCGCATTCACGGACGTGAAGCTTACGAGCAGCACATCGATCGCCAGATCCAACTCGCTCGTTGGTTCGCCGATCAGGTTCGCCGTTCTCCCACCTTTGAGCTACTTTGCGAACCCATGCTTCCGATTTTTAATTTGCGCTTGAAGAACTTTTCAGGCGATCAGACCGAGCGATTGGAAAGGATCGTTGCGGAGGTTACGCGCGAAGGCAAGCAGTGGATCTCCACCACGAGCGTGAACGGCCAAACGGTAATACGCGTCATGATCATCAGCTATCTCACACAGCAGTCTCATTTACAGGAACTCCTTAACGGTCTCGATTGCGCCGCGAGACGATAGACCTCGCCAGTTGGGGTTCTTCTCCCCTCCCATTTAGCCTCTCCTTACGAAAGATCAGTCTTAATTTCGCCCAATCTGCATCAACACCACAATCCATTGTGTCCTCAATTCCTAAGGGATACATCATCTCGCCAATGACACCAAAGTACATGTACTGATTTCCGGAGAAAACCGGAAGAAACCCGAAGAAACCGGCAACTCTGCCTTGACACACCGGGTACGAACCGAGGTATAACACGGCTACCTTAAGTTTCCCCCCGAGAAAAGCAGAGGATTCTTCCTCTAATTGAGGCCCCGGCCAAGAGCGGAATTCCCGCAATACTCTGATCGGCGAGAGCTGGCAGATTTTGGGAGAACCCGCCTGGGCAGATTTTTTGAAGGAAAGGGCTAGGCATCTATGGCAGCAGATTCGCGTGAAGTGATGAACATCCGCCAGGCTTCGCAGTACCTTGGCGTCAGTCCCGACACGCTCTACAAGTACGTTTCTGAGGAACGAATCCCCGCGTTCAAGCTCGGCAACCGCTGGAAATTCAAGAAAACCATCCTCGATCAGTGGATGGAAGAGAAGAGCACGTCTGGGGAAACCAAGGGCACGAAGAAGAAGCCTCGCACAGCGCGCGCTGTCGCGGGGGCTTAATAGCGAGGCGTAGCAATGTTCGGATTCGGATCGCAAAAATCAATCGTCGGCCTGGACATCGGTTCCAGCAGCATTAAAGCTGTCGAGCTTAAGAAGGTCAAAGGCGAAGTCCAAGTTTCCCATATTGGGCTTGAGCGGCTGGGGTCGGACATCGTTGTCGATTCCATGATTGTGGACTCTGGCAGTGTCTCAAGCGCCATTTCGAAGCTGTTCAGCGAGCGCAAGTTCAGCTCGAAGCTGGTGGCGACCGCCGTCAGCGGGCACTCCGTGATCGTCAAGAAGATCTCAATGCAGACAGTTCCGGAAGAGGAAGTTCCTGATGTTCTGCAGACCGAAGCCGCGCAGTATATCCCCTTCGATATGAACGATGTGAATATCGATTACCAGGTTCTTTCCGATAATCCGGATGACCCGCAAATGGATGTTCTTCTCGCAGCGGTAAAGAAAGACAAGATCCTGAACTATACGAACGTCCTGTCGCTCGCCGGCAAGGTCCCCGAAGTTGTAGATATAGACGCCTTTGCTTTGCAGAACTGTTACGAGTACAACTACGAGCCGTCCCCTACTTCGACTGTTGCTTTGCTTAATCTGGGCGCGAGCGTGATGAACATCAACATCGTCAAGGGCAGCACGCCGTTGTTTACCCGCGATGTCAGCGTTGGCGGAAATCAGTACACCGACGCGCTGCAGAAGGAACTCGATCTCAGCTTCGACGACGCCGAAGGTTTCAAGCTTGGCGAGAAAGTCGCAAAAGTAAGTGACGATGCCAAGCTGCCGGTTTTGCAGCAAGTCACGGAAATCATCGTTTTGGAAATCCAGAAGACGTTCGATTTCTTCCGCGCCACTGCGGCGGGGCAGCACATCGAGAAGATTTATCTCGCGGGTGGTTCGTCCATTGTTCCCGGATTGACCGAGGCTCTGCGCCAGGAGTTCTCGATGCCCGTAGAGATTCTGAATCCATTCCAACGAATTCAGCGCAACGGAAATAGTTCCAATGTGGAACTCATTGAAAGAAACGCAGGCCAACTTGCGGTAGCTGTCGGCCTCGCCCTCAGGAGTTTTGAGACGCTATGATTCGCATCAATCTTCTCGGCAAACCGAAATCTAAAAGTAAGCGTTCGGCTGCAGCCACCGGAATCGAATTCGAAGCGACAGGCTCACCGAATTCCGTCAACGCACTTGCAGCCATTATCGTTCTGGCCGTAACTGGTGGGGCAATTTGGTGGTATCAGGGGCAGCTGACGTCTGAAGCTGCGCGCATTAAAGCGCAGATGGATCGAGCGCAGCAGGAAGCGCAAAAGCTTGCGCAGACGAAGGTTCGCTTCGAACAGCGCCAGGCAATCAGGGATGAATACGAGGGCCGCGTAAAGGTTATCGATTCGCTTCGCGCCGCCCAGTCGGGTCCAGTCGATCTTATGACCGAGGTCAGCGCCACCGTTAACAAAACCGACGAAGTTTGGCTCAATGCGATGACCGATGCAGGCGACAAAGTAGACGTGTCCGGCGTAGCCCTCAGCACTGTGGGTGTGGCCAATCTGATGACGAATCTGATGAAGACCGGGTACTTCAAGTCGGTCGAAATCAAAGAGACGTTTCAGGATGAGCAAGAGAAGAAGATTCAAGCCTTCAACTTCAGCCTGATCTGTGAAAAGCAATCGGCGAACGCCGGAAAGAAATCGTAGCGGTAGGGAGTATTCCAATGGCGAAATTCAACGAACTTCCATTCATTGCTCGACTCGGAGTCCTGATCGTCGCGGGCGCGGGTATCTTCGCCGCTGCATGGTATGGCTTTATTCCCGGTATGAACGGGCTGGCTGCGATGCGCGCTGCTAATGACGCAGCAATGGAAAAGGTTAAGGCTCAGGAAGCAGATAACGCCCGGCTTAAGCCATACGAGGGACAGCTAAAGCAGTTGGAAGTCCAAATTGAGTCCTTGCAGCGCCAGATGGAGCGGCAGAAGGAAATCGTTCCTGAAGAAAAAAGCGCCGACCAGTTTATCCGTGACCTGCAGAATGACGCTCAGCAGGCCGGTGTTGAAATTCGTGGCTATGTGTCGAAACCGGAGAATGCGAAACAGTATTACACGGAGGTTCCGTTCGACATCGAAGTCGACGGCCCGTACTTCGCGATGCTGAACTTCTTCGAGAAGGTGGGCACGATGGAGCGCATCGTGAACATCGACGGCTTGAAGATGTCCGGTATCGGGAGCAAGGGACAGTCTGCAGTCAAGCATAAATACGACTACGCGCCCGGAGAGACGGTCACGGTTTCCTGCACGGCCAAAACCTTCTACAGTCATGCGTCGACCGCGAAGCCGGCGCCCACGACTCCCGGCCAACCGGTGAAACAGGCGAGTTAAGGAAAACCATCATGCGAGTACCCACTTACGTTCTGAGCATGGCGTTGCTGGCTGGATCGGCGGCGGCGCAGACTGCCCCGGCGTCTCAGACGGTTAGCAGCACTCCTCAGCAACCTGCGAAAACCGCGAAGACGACGACTACAACGAAGACAGCGAGTACGGCGAAGAAGACAGCGAGTACGGCAAAGCCAGCGAGTACGACGAAGCCAGCGGGTACAGCGAAGCCAGCGAGTACAGCGAAGACAGCGAGTACGACGAAGCCAACAGCTAAAGCCGTAGCGAAGAACCCCTTTATTCCAAAGACGAAGGCAACCGCTACGACGGCACAGAATACGAAAACTCCGACGAATAAACCTGCTCAGGCCCAAAATGGGAAGCAGCAGAAACCTAAGCAGTCACAAACGGCCGCCCAGCCTAAGAACGCTTCTGCGGTTCAAGCCAAAGTGGCGCCGAAGACAGCAAAACCAGTTCTTTCTAAGACGGAGTCTAAGAAAGTCGAGCCTAAGAAAGAAGAAGCGGCAAAAAAACAGCAACCAAAGAAGCTGGAACCCAAGACAGCGCCAGTGCAAGCCAAGGCTGAACCAAAGCCTGCGGAGTCCGAGAAGAAAGCGGCATCACCAGCGCCTACTGTGGCACAGAGTGAGCCTGCGAAGCTGCCGAGCCCGGGCAAGCGCGATCCATTCTTAAACCCACTGGTCGCAGCAGGGGCCCGCAATCCCTCGAATTGCACTAGTGGCAAGCGTTGCCTAGTTGTCGATCAGATTGTCCTGAAGGGTGTTGTGCAAATGAGAAACGGGAATCTTGCACTGGTCGAGAATGCTGGCAAGCGTCCATACGTACTTCACGAGAACGATTCTTTGTTCAATGGCAGCGTCGTGAAGATCACGGGTGACAGCTTGATTCTTCGTGAGGAGAGCAACGACATTCTGGGAAGACCGGTAACACGAGAGGTTGTCAAGAAAGTTACCGCCCCCTCAGTTTAGCAAGCGGACAGGCATCAAGTATGTAAGAGTGCTCTCATGTCCCCGTGTGGACGACGGAGCCGAATCTAGGTAGTACACAGTGATTAAGCGCGCGAGCACACCGTGTTCAGCGCACATTTCACCGCAGTTGCAGTAGTAGGTCGATCCATTTCGGGCC
Source organism: uncultured Terriglobales bacterium (assembly GCA_964476905.1). GTDB lineage: Bacteria > Acidobacteriota > Terriglobia > Terriglobales > Acidobacteriaceae > Gp1-AA112. The sequence continues at coordinate 6,758 of CAYZHX010000044.1, read as the reverse complement.
GGGTTCACGGGTTAGCAGTAGCTGCACTTGCAAGATTGCGTAGCAAAGGCAGTGGGCAAATTCCAAAAGCGGCAGTAGGATGTCCGCCCTCGGCAGTTGGATGGCGGAGCCTCCCGCGCCGCGCGTGTCCAGGTAAATGCTGGACCGTGAGGAGACAACGAGATGAGGCTGAAGCAACTTCTATGTGGCGGGCTCGCGTTGCCCTTTTTTGTAACGCTTGCTCTTGCCGATTCGCACTTGACGAACATCAGCGTGGAGAAGGATAGCGGCGCTGCTGTGGTCACGATTCGTGCGAACGGCGCCTTCACGCACAACGAGTACAGACCCGCAGACAACTTGCTCCTGGTAGATTTTCCGGGAGCCACCGTCGGCGTTCTCGACTCGAATCCTCATCCGGTAGATGTTCCCGGAATCAGCTCGTATCAAGTTCATTCGTATAAAGCCGCCAACGGCAGCGAAGTTGCGCGCGTGGAGTTTGCGCTGGCTGGGCACATGAATGTCCGTTTTTCAGAGCAGGCAAATGCTTTGATCCTGCGCGTGAGTTCAGAAGGGGAGAAGGCATCGAACCTGAGTGCCTCCGACAACAACCGACCGGCAGCTTCGCGCAGCGGTGCCACGAATAGCGAGGACGCAGTCGAATTGCATGGAAATGTTCAGCTAGTACGCGTGCAGGGAGTCTCAGTCGTGCGGGGGCACGATGGAACGGATGTGGAAATCCGAGCCACTGGCTCTTTGACGCCCAAACTCCTAACCCTGAAATCGCCCGATCGGCTTGTGATTGATCTTCCCAATTCCGTGCCCGAAGCGCACACGCACAATATCCCAGTGCATGCGACCGATCTCAACATGGTCCGCATAAGGCAATTTGAGGCTAATCCTCCCACCACGCGCGTAGTGCTCGATCTCAAATCGCCTCAGGGATTCGCGCTCGCGAAGACGAAAAATAAGTTAATCGTGAGCCTTCACCCGCTTGGAATGGCCGAACCGGTTGCAAGTAGTCCGAGCGTTGGAGTTTCCAAGTTAGCTTCACCTGGGAACGATCCCAAGCTGGAGGCCAATGCTGTCCCTCACCACGCCGCCCAGGATTACGTGGTAGTGGATCCTGAATACCACCGAGTAGCTCACCCAACCGACGACGATCTGCCAACGCCGGCAGAAAAGGCCAGCACCGCGGCGAAGATTTTGGGCGCCGCACCTCCGGTAGAGATCCCGCTCAGCGGCAAATCGTCGGCGGAGATGAAGCCGGAGTTGATGAAGGCGGCGATGATGCAGGCTGCGTCGAGTCCGAGCAGTTCTCAGGCGGCTAATGCGCTAGCCAGTACCAGCAATTGCAATACCGGCCGTTACACGGGTGAGCCCATCTCGGTAAATCTAAAGGATGTTGACTTAAAAGATTTTTTCCGACTCATCCATGAGATCAGCGGACTTAACGTTGTGCTCGACCCGGGCGTAAACGGCACTCTGACCATCGTGCTCGATGACGTACCATGGGACCAGGCACTCGCTATCGTACTGCAGAACAATTCGCTGCAGTGCCAGCTGAACGGCAACGTTCTACGAATTGCAACGCCGGACACTCTGCGCAAGGAAGCAGACGCAATTCGCGCCACTCAGGAAGCGCAAGCGCTCGCCGTAGATCGCGTCACGGTAACGCGCTACCTGAGCTACGGTACCGCGAAAAACGTCGTGCCTACGTTGAAGGCTTTTCTATCGAAACGCGGCGATATCATTGCCGACGATCGCACCAACTCGATAATCATTCAGGACATTCCCAGCGTGATTCCGGGCCTTGATCGATTAATCAAGGAACTTGATCGCAAATCCCAACAGGTGGAGATTGAAGCGCGTGTTGTAGCGTCGACGCGCAGCTTCTCGCGCGATCTTGGAGCTCAGGTCGGGTTTGGTTGGGGCAACAATCCCTCTGCTGTTGGCGGTAACACAGCGGTTGGTACCTCCAATATTCAAGACGCTGGTCCCCAAGCCCCTCGCTACATCGTCACAGGTACGAACCAGATTCCCCTATTCAGCAATCTCGGTGTAACCGGTCCGACGAGTGGCTTGAGCATCATAAACGCAAGCAATCTTTACCGGCTTGACGTGATCCTCACCGCTGCTGAACGTCGCGGACTGCTGAAAATCCTGTCGCGCCCACGTATAACGACGCAGAACAATGCTGCCGCTTTGATTCGCCAGGGCGTACGCATTCCGATCGTAACGGCTGCACAACTTGGTGGTCCGCCTACGACAAGTTACATCGATGCGTTTCTGCGACTACAGGTCACACCCCAAATTACCGCCGAGAACACCGTATTCCTGAACGTGGACGTGGAAAATACGACTCCAAATTTCGCGGTCGCGATCGCCGGTAATCCGGAACTGATCACTCAACAGGCAACTACTCAGGTCCTGGTGAGTGACGGAGGCACTGTTGTGATTGGCGGAGTCATTCAAACCACCGACAGCATCACGCGCGATCAAGTGCCCTTTCTTGGTGATGTTCCTGTATTGGGAAATATTTTCAGACACAAAGCTGTGAGTACATCAACGCAAGAGCTGATTTTCTTTATCACTCCTCGAATCCTGCAGTCGTAACGAGTTTCCGGCTAAAAGGCCTCCGGTGCAGCGGTGCTGGAGGCCAAGCTTTTTAGAACACACTTCCTGCATGCCGGTAAGTCCGATTTTCTCGAATTAAACTCGAAGTCATATGCTTCCAACTGCCCGTCAAACTCTCTTAGAAGCGTCTATCGAGGTGCAGGGCCTCGACAGCATGCTAATAACGGATTTGGCGAATGTCCGCTATCTATGTGGGTTTACTGGCAGCTCCGGAGTGCTGGCGTTCGCACGCGGAAAGTGGAGATTCTTCACCGATGGGCGCTATACCGAGCAAGCGAAGCGGGAAGTGAAGAGCGCACCCATACAAGTAAGCTCGAAGGCTGCCACTGTGGCGGCGGTGCAATGGGTTGCCGAACAAATCAAACGAAGGAAATCGGCGATTGGTATAGAAGCGGAGCATGTGAGCTTCGCCACCGAAAAGCGCATTCGATCAGAATTGCGTTCCTTTCTCGGTCGTGCTGGCAATCGAATCGTCCCAACCACCAATCGTGTCGAGCAGCTGCGGCTCAAGAAGGACAAAGTCGAGATTGCTCGGATCAAGGAAGCTGTTCAGCTTGCCTCAAGCATTTTTGGTGATCTCGTTCGGAAGGTGCGATCATCCGTAAGCGAGAATGAGATTGCAGCAGAACTTGAGTATCTAGCTAGGCGAGCAGGAGCGGAGAAAATGAGCTTCGACTCGATCGTGGCTTCTGGTCCAAATTCAGCGCTGCCGCACGCGCGACCCACACGCCGGAAGATCGGACGCGGATTCATAGTGCTCGATTACGGTGTTATACTCGCCGGTTATTGTTCTGACATGACGCGCACCGTTTGGGTGGGCCGCGCGGCCGGGGAAGCGCGGCAGATCTACTCGGCGGTGCTCGAGGCGCAGCTCGCAGCAATTGCTGCTGTAGCTCCGGGCGTCGAATGTCAAGCGGTTGATGCCGCAGCCCGCGACGTCTTGCGCAAACATAAGCTGGACAAGTACTTTACCCACTCGCTTGGCCATGGAGTTGGCTTGGAAATCCATGAGGCTCCACGGCTGGCAAAGGGACAAACTCAGAAGCTTCAGCCCGGGATGGTCGTGACCATCGAACCGGGCGTTTATATTCCGGGCAAGGGCGGCGTCAGAATCGAAGACATGGTGCTGGTTACGAAAACCGGGTGCGAAGTGCTCACTCCAACTCCGAAGGAGTTGTTAGTCCTTTGAGCCGCGGCACCCCCGAGAATCCATGAATCAAAAAGAGCTCAAAGAGTTGATCGAATTTCTCAAAGAGCAAGACATCGCTGAATTCGAGCTGGAGCGCGGTGACGTGAAGGTACGCATCAAACGCGGGACGCCGGTAGCGATTGCACCTATCCAGTTACCCATTTCGGCCCCAGCCCTGTCAGCAGCGGTAACGCAGCCTATTGCAGCGCCCGCAGCCCCATCTACACCTAAACCAGCCGATGATGGATTGCATCAGGTGAAGTCTCCCATTGTGGGAACGTTCTACGAATCGCCCTCTCCAGGATCGCCACCGTTCGTTAAGGCGGGAGACACCGTGGAAGCCGGCCAGGTGCTCTGCATTATTGAAGCCATGAAGTTGATGAACGAAATTGAAGCCGACGTGGGTGGTGAGGTCGTGAAGCGGCTCGTCAACAACGGACAGCCCGTCGAGTACGGACAGCCTCTATTCAGTATTCGTCCGCGCTGAGTCTGAACGCGCAAGTCTTGAGAATGTTCAATAAGATCCTTATTGCTAATCGTGGGGAAATCGCATTGCGCGTGATCTGCGCCTGCAAGGAACTGGGCGTTAAGACCGTCGCAGTCTACAGCGAGGCGGACCGCAATTCGCTTCCTGTCCGGTTTGCTGACGAAGCTATCTGCATCGGGCCGCCGCGTTCTGCCGAAAGTTACCTCAACATCCCCGCGGTTATCAGTGCCGCTGAAATCGCTAACGTCGAAGCCATCCATCCGGGATATGGTCTGCTCAGCGAAAACGCCAACTTCGCGGAAGTGTGCGAAACATCGCACCTGAAATTTATCGGACCACCGCCAGCAGTGACGCGGCTAATGGGCGAAAAAGAAAAAGCGCGCGTTGCCATGAAGAAAGCGGGTGTCCCGATTCTTCCCGGCTCTGAAGGCGTAATTCAGAGCGAAGACGATGCTCTGGAATGGGCCAAGCAAGTCGGATTTCCAGTCATTCTCAAGGCGTCCGCTGGAGGCGGCGGTCGAGGTATGCGCGTCGTGCGCTCGGGAGAAGAACTGCCTAAGTTGTATCAAGCAGCTCATTCCGAAGCTGCAGCCGCATTCGGGAACGGCGATCTCTATATGGAGAAGTTCATCGAGCGGCCTCGGCACATCGAGTTCCAGATCATCGCCGATGAGCACGGAAAGGTAATGACTCTGGGCGAGCGCGAGTGCAGTATTCAGCGTCGTCATCAGAAGTTGATCGAAGAATCGCCATCGACGAAGGTCACCCCGAAACTCCGAAAGCAGATCAGCGACAAGCTCGAAAGCTGCCTTGCCGAAATTGGCTACGCAAACGCCGGTACCATCGAGTTCCTGATGGATGAGGACGGCAGCCTCTACTTCATCGAGATGAACACGCGCATTCAAGTGGAGCATCCTGTGACAGAGATGGTTACCGGCGTTGATCTTGTGAAAGCCCAAATCAGGATCGCCACTGGCGAGAAGCTGAGCGACATCATCACCGCTCCAATCGAGATGCGCGGGCACTCAATCGAATGCCGCATCAATGCTGAGCATCCGGAAAAGTTCACACCGTCTGCGGGAAAGATCACGGCATTTAACATGCCGGGCGGTACAGGCGTCCGTGTCGATACGGCTGCTTATACAGAAGGCGTCATTCCACCGTATTACGACTCATTGATCGCAAAACTCATTACTCACGGGAGGGATCGCGCGGAAGCGATCGCGCGGATGTCGCGAGCCCTGGAAATGTTCATCGTGGAGGGCATTCACACCACCATTCCTCTCCATCGGCGCATCATGGAGAATGCCGATTTCCGTGCCGCTCAATTCGACACTAAATTTATGGAGCGTTTTCTGGAGCAGAACGGCGCGGAAGTTTCGAAAGGCAAAGCAAGCGCCTAGGAAATCGCTTGAAAGCTCTGCCGCTCGGCAAAGCTCCGGGAACCCCAATCCTGGCCATGCTATCGTTTTGTGAGGCCTTCCTATGCCGCACGAGCTTCCCAAAACTTACGATCCGAACGCAATTGAGCCCCGCTGGGCCGAATACTGGATACGCGAGAAGCTCTTTGAAGTGAAGACTCCTGCTTCGGGCGGCTCACGTCCGGTGTTCACGATTCTTCTGCCTCCACCCAACGTGACCGGCCGTCTGCACATGGGCCATATGCTCAACCAGACGGAAATGGACATCCTCACGCGGTGGCATCGCATGCGCGGCGAACTTGCTCTGTGGCTTCCCGGAACGGATCACGCGGGCATTGCCACACAAATGATGGTCGAGCGTCAACTTGCGAGCGAAGGCATCAAGCGCCAGGACCTCGGCCGAGAAAAGTTTATCGAACGCGTCTGGTGCTGGAAGAAGCAGTACGGCGGGGCTATTCAGGGACAGATGAAGCGGCTCGGCGCTTCGGTCGATTGGTCCCGCGAGTACTTCACGATGGACGAAGACCTCAACCGCGCAGTGCGCGAGGTCTTCGTCCGCCTATGGGAACAGGGCTTGATATATCGTGGCGAGTACATCGTGAACTGGTGTCCGCGATGTCTGACCGCCATTTCCGATCTCGAAGTAGTTCACGAGGATCAGCAGGGAAAGCTCTATGAAATTCGCTATCCCCTTGCGGACGGCAAGGGGTCGATTCACATTGCCACTACACGTCCGGAAACGATGCTGGGCGACGTGGCCGTGGCGGTGAATCCCAATGACGATCGCTACAAGAATCTAATCGGGAAAACGCTGCGCCTCCCGCTGATGAATCGCGAGATCCCGATCATCGCCGACGAACTCGCAAATCCCGAATTCGGAACCGGTGCGGTGAAGGTGACTCCTGCACACGATCCAAATGACTTCATTATGGGCAAGCGGCACAACCTGCCGATGGTCAAGATCATGGACGACTCCGCGCGCATCAACGCGAACGGCGGCCCGTACGTGGGGCTCGACCGCTACGAAGCGCGCAAGCGAGTACTCGCC
>CAYZHX010000043.1:0-27805 GCA_964476905.1 uncultured Terriglobales bacterium | reverse complement strand
CAAAAACGCCGATCAGTCGTTCCGAATCGGTAAGGGCTTCGCAATCTTTGTCGATCTTGGCGTACTCGGCGGCAAAACCGTGCTTGAACTGCAAATACGAATCTCGATCTTTCCAGACATCGATCGTGAGGTATGAGCCTGTGCGCTCGCTATCTCGCAGGAGGATCGTCTTCACGTAATTGGAATCCCGCCGAAAGAGCCACGCCCATATTCCGTCGCCGTTGTACGCCTTCTCAAACGCGGCGCGGTTTTGTGGCGACACTTGAAACCCCCACAGCACGTAGATCATTGCCGGCTCTGGCTCTCTTCGACGCATTCTGCCACCGTGTGCAATCTTGCAGCGCGGAGCAGGCGATGTTGAGCATTCGACTACATTTTCGTCACAGGATTGGGAGGTGGAGCTTGTCCTTGGGCGGTCTCTTCTTTGCGAACAGCAGCTTCGGCGGCCTGAAAACCAAGTTTGGAATGAGTCCCGTCGCAAAAAGGTTTGTTTGTGCTCGCTCCGCAGCGGCACAGTGAAAAGGCAGGCTTGCCGGTGAGGTCCCATTCACGACCTTCAGCGTCCACCAGTTTGACAACGCCTTCGACACGATACGGGCCATTCGGCTTTACGGTGATCTTTACGTCTGCCATTGAGTTCAGTGAGCCTCCTGCAACAGTGTATCTGCGAGGTGCCATCTCTGAATACTCGTAGCTGCTTTGCGTGGGATCAGGACTCCAGCGGATTTCGCGCCGCATCCTACTTCGAAAAGACATGTCGGAGAGAACATGAACTTCGTATTCGGATTTGGGATCGGTGTTGCGCTCGGTCTGCTTTACGCTCCAGCTCGAGGCGAGGAAACTCGACGCAAGCTTATCGAAAAGGCACGCGAGCTGCCCGAGTTTCCTCAGCAAAAAGCGAGAGAAATAGCCGCGACTGCGAAGACTAAAGCAGGCGATCGAAGCGCCCAAATAGGTCTACAGGCTGCGGAGGCAGCGGTCGAAAGCGCAACGCCGAACGCGGTGAGTCAGCCGAGTGAGAAAGTTGGCTGACGGTGTTCAAGGCAATCTGGATCAGTGAGCACAGACTCCTGGTAGAACTTTGCTTCCTCAGCAACTCAAGCGGTAGTCACTCCGATATCATGCGGCCAAATCGAGCAGAGCCAATCCCGTCGTCTCGTCCATTGTGCGCTGAAGATATGCAGGCGTCTCGACAACCATAACTTCCATGGTTGGCCAGACGCTTCCTTCCAGCAGATGGCCTCCATGTGCAGTACCGTCGCGCTTGCCCACGATTACATGGGCGTGCAACTTAGCTTTCCCATTGCTGCGTGCCAGATTGCCCACGCACGACAGTAGCTCAACTTGCTCATTGATTTCGATTGGCTGATAGTCGCGGCGATCGCGATCAAAGTAGCCAAGGCGCACGCGTTGGAAAGCCCCAATCCCGCTTAGACGAGCACCGCCGATGTTGTTCTCTTCGGCAAACTGCAGGAGCAGCGGAAGAACGTCGTCATTTTTGTCGAACACTAATGCGAATGTCTTCAGCTTGTTTTCTTCGAATAAAAGCTTTGATTGCATTTTGTCCCCCGACATCGCCAGGAGTCCTTCCCTGCTATGCCGATTTGAACCTCTGGTCTGTTTCGATGCTCGAGTACTGCGCTGTGTGCAGCCATTCAGCCGACAAATGTGGTGACGCGACTTGAACTCGCGCAAATCGGCAACGACCGGAGGTCGAGGTAGCCAGAACAGAGACGTATATCGGCGCAGCCGATTAATGATGTGAAAATTGTAAGGTTACAGCTCGCGTCTTCCTTCGAGCGCCTTGGCCATCGTGACTTCGTCAGCGTATTCAATATCGCTGCCGGCGGGAATGCCTGTAGCAATGCGCGTTATCTTCACTGGCGAATTCTTCAGCATGCGCTGGATGTAAACGGCAGTGGATTCGCCTTCCACGGTTGGATTTGTGGCGATAATCAGTTCGTCAACCTCACCGCGTTCAACTCGTTGCGCAAGCGTCGCCAGGCGCAGATGCTCTGGGCCAATTCCATGCAGCGGAGAAAGCGCTCCGTGCAGAACGTGGTAAACGCCGTTGTAGCTGCGGGTCTTTTCAATTGCGGCGATATTGGTTGGCTCTTCCACGACACACACCAAACGCTGATTGCGCGTGGGGCTACTGCAATACACGCAGGGATCAATGTCGGTGATGTTGCTGCAAATCGAGCAAAGATGAAGGCTGGCCTTGACTTGACGAATTGCCTCGGCAAGCAGGTCGGCGTCTTCGTTGCTGGCGCGCAGGATGTGAAAGGCGAGCCGCTGCGCCGTCTTGCCGCCGACGCCCGGCAGCTTCTTCAATTCATCGATGAGCCGCGCCATCGGTTCGGCGAACTTTGACAAGGTACCTCGACTCAGTTGGACTTGCGATGGGTGAGTGGCGAACCGGGTTAAAACAATCCCGGCAGATTCATTCCGCCGAGCATGCTTCCCAAATTGGACTGCATCATGCCGTCCACTTTGCGTCCAGCTTCGTTCACGGCTGCGGTGATCAGGTCCTGCAGCATCTCGACGTCGCCCGATCTCACGGCTTCGGGATCAATCCTTACCGAGATTACTTGTTTCTGGCCGTTCATTTTCACCGCCACAGTGCCCCCTCCAGACGACGCTTCGACAACAGTGGCACGCATCTTCTCCTGAATTTCCTGGGAAGCGCGTTGTGCCTGGGCCAGCAACTCCTTGGGATTGAATTCCATTCTCGCCTTGTCTCCGACTATTTCTTGCGTAGATCGACTACCGTACGAACTTCAGCGCCGAACTTCTCCTGCATACGCTGCACGATCGGATCTTCGGCAGCCCTTTGGCGCGCACCTGCCGCTCCATTACCATTCCCGTTTCCGTTTCCAGTGAGTCTGCGTTCTGCCGGAATCTGCGCAACCCCGCCTCCTGCGACGATTAGCTTGACGGGACGCCCACAGAGCCGAGAGGCTTCCTGCGTAAGCAAGCGGCGCGCATCCGCGCTCAAGCTCAAATCAATCACCTTTTCGGAAAGAGGGAGCCGAAGATGGAGCTGATTGCCTTCGAACTTCCATTCTCCCCGAGCAAGCAGGTCGGCTGCAGTGTCCTGACTCTGCCCTTCGAGAACCCCGATGAGAGCAGAACGTAGATCTTCGAGGTGAACATTCTTTGGAGCCGCGTCTGGCGCGGGTTCGTCCAGAGCTTCGGCGAGTGCTACTGCAGCGGCAGTCGCAGAGACTGCAGCCATGGCTAGGTTGCCGCGCGTTTGTACTTCCGATGTAGGTTCCGAGATTGAAAGCGCCGCCGAGCCTTCAGGCTCCGATGAACGAATCTTGCGCAAACGATCGGCTTCGAACGGCGAGACCACGCGACTAGGCGCAATCGCCGCCGGCGAACCGAACGGCTGCGGACCTTGTGGTCGCAAGGAACTCAATGCTGAGAGTTTGGGTTCGACACCTCTTGGAGAGCCACTAGTTATTGATGGCGCTGCGGACCGGGTCGGCGTCCCCGTTCCGCCTGCATTCGCCTGGCTTAGCAATTCTTCCAGCGGCAGCAGGCGATGCGAATGCACCATCTTCAACATGCCAAGCTCAAGATGAAAGCGCTGCTCCTGTCGATATCCAAGCTCATCGTAGGTGCGCAGAACGATGTTCAAGAAGCGCGTGAGGTCTTCCTCGGAAAACAATGCCGCGATAGCAGCTACCTTCTTTTTCTCATCCGACGAAATCTGCAGCAGCGGCGAGTCTCCGCCGGCGATCTTGGCAACGATCGCATTCCGCAAGAAGCGAACCAACTGCTTAGCAAAATGCGATGGGCTCTGCCCTTCCGTCATCAGCCGGTCGAGCAGCTTCAGCAAATCTTCGCTCGAGTTGCGGTGAACACATTCCATCGCCTGCACCAGCACATCAGATGAAACCGTACCCATCAATCCACGAACTTGTGCTGCCGTGAGCTTCGCGCCTGAATCTCCATCGAAGACGCCGCAGCAGGCGATCGCCTGGTCCATGATCGAGAGCGCATCGCGCATGGAACCATCGCCGGCTTCGGCAAGAGCCGCAAGGGCGTCGTCTTCGGCATTGATCTCTTCCTTAGTAGCGATGTCCCGTAATTGCTGGACGATATCGTCGAACCGGACGGCATGAAAACTGAAGTGCTGACAGCGCGAACGGATGGTCTGCGGGATGTCCTCGGGCTGTGTAGTCGCCATCATGAAGACTATGTGTGGCGGAGGTTCTTCCAACGTCTTCAGCAATGCATTGAAGGCGGCGTCGGTGATCTGGTGAGCTTCGTCGAGGATGTAGATCTTGTATCGATCGCGCGCCGGACGATATCGCGCCGCGTCGCGCAACTCGCGAATTTCGTCGATACCACGATTCGTGGCAGCGTCGATTTCGATCACATCCACCGAACCGCCTGCCCTGATCTCCTGACACGAGTCGCAGACACCGCAAGGCTCTGGAGAAGGCTTATCGGTCGACCGACAGTTGAGCGCCATGGCCAGAATGCGCGCGATAGTCGTCTTGCCTATGCCGCGGTGGCCGCTGAAGATGTATCCGTGAGCAATCCGCTGCTGTGAGATCGCGTTCTGCAGCGTGCGCGTGACGTGCTCCTGCCCGATCACATCAGAAAAGCGCTGAGGACGATACTTCCGGGCGAGGACCTGATAGCTCATGGCGGGAACTGCAGTCGATTATACCGTCGAAAGTGTGACCACAAGGAATGAACATAGATGGCACTGAGGCACAAAGGTAGTGCAGTTCGAGGTTAGAGATGGATGTAGCTCCTGCAGAAAATTGAGGCAACCGAACTCCCGCAGAGGATCCTTCCGGCGCTCATCCGCTCTGAAGAGAACAACATAATCTTTGAGACAAACTTCCCACATTTCCTCTGTGACCTCCGTGCCCTCCATGTTCACCCCGGTGAAGTGCGCATCATTATGTGTGCTAGCATCGACTCTCGATGAGTTCGGGCAAACTTCAGGTCGTGCCCCTCGGTGGCCTTGGCGAATTCGGCATGAACTGCATGGCCCTCCGGTGGGGAGATGACATTATCGTCATCGACGCGGGGCTGATGTTTCCCGAATCGGAGCTGCTGGGCGTTGATATTGTCGTCCCCGATATCACCTACCTCCTCGAAAATCGCGACAAAGTTCGTGCCATCCTTCTCACCCATGGACATGAAGACCACATCGGAGGTCTGCCCTGGATTCTTTCTGAGCTGAACCTTCCGGTTTACGGAACCGAATTCACGCTGGCGCTTGTAGAAGGCAAGTTGGAAGAGCACGGCCTTCTTGACTCGGCAGTGTTGAACGAAATCGAGCCAAACGAGCGCTTTCGCATCGGGCCATTTCTCATTCATCCGCTCCGGGTAACCCACAGCCTTGTGGATTGCGTGGCATTGGCCATCCACACGCCAGTGGGAGTAGTGATTCACTCCGGGGACTTCAAAGTCGATCCGACCCCGACCGATGGAAAGCTCTTCGACCTGCATCAGTTCGCCGAGTATGGCAAAGAGCGCGTGCTGCTCCTGTTGCAGGATTCGACAAATGTTGAGCGCCCCGGATATACCCCCAGCGAGCGCGCCGTGCGTCCTCGCTTTGAAGAAATCTTCACGCGTACGAAGCGACGGCTCTTCGTCTCCTGCTTTTCCTCGTCGATCCACCGCATCAAGCTGGTCGCTGACATGGCCTTCGAGCACGGACGCAAGCTGGCGCTGGTCGGCCGCTCAATGAATGAGGCGACGGAGATCGCGGTCGATCTCGGTTACCTGCATATTCCCGAAGGAACACTGATTCATCCGGGGCAGATTCGTGATTTCAATCCGGATAAAGTCTGCGTTCTCATCAGCGGCACACAAGGTGAGCCGATGTCGGCGCTTTCGCGCGCGGCCGTCGATAACCATAAACATGCACGCATAGAACCGGGCGATACTGTCGTGCTCTCGTCGCGAATTATTCCAGGAAATGAGAAGGCCATCTATCGCATGATCGATCACCTCTATCGCCGCAACGCGGACGTGATCTACGAAGATGGTTCCAGCTCGCCGGTGCACGTTAGCGGACATGCCAGCCAGGAAGAACTTCGTCTGATCATCAATCTTGTGCGGCCGCATTACTTCGTTCCCGTTCATGGTGAATATCGGCAGCTCAAGCGTCATGCCGAGCTTGCCGGATCGATGCACGGGGCAGTCGGCAGCGTGCTTATGCTCGAAAGCGGTGACGTGCTCGAGATCGACGAACTTGGCGCACGCAAGTCGGGCAAGGTCACGGTCGGACGCGTATGCATCGACTCTGGATCGGGAAGCGATGTAGTCGAAGATCTTGTCATTCGTGACCGCCGCCACCTGAGTGAAGATGGCATCGTGCTCCCCATCATCGCAATCAACAAGCTCACCGGGCGTGTCGAATCGATTCCCGAAATAGTCATGCGCGGCTTTGCTGCCGCAGGCGCAGAGAACGGTTTTCTTGCGGAGGCTCGCGACGTAATCAGTCGTACGTTGGAACTTTCGAGTCAGGAAGAGAAGGCTGACTATGGCGTGATCAAAGAAAAGATTCGGCAAGACTTAAAGCGTTACATTAACAAACAGACCAGCCGCCGACCGTTGATTATGCCAGTGATTCTCGAGATCTAAACGTGGCGCAGACGTCCTCTGCTGTGACCCAGAAGAAAAATCCGCACAGGCACAAGTTGTTCAAGATTTTTCTTTTACTGCTGGCAATTGTCCTGCTCCTGCTTTGGCCAACAGCGCGCGCTCACATTCGCGCTATGTCGTTGCTTGCGCGAATGTCCCAACAGAACAATTGGATCGTCGGCTTAAATCGTCACGACTATGATATCCAGGCACTCTCTTTCCATTCAACGACGGGCTTGTCAGCGGCCCGACTCTACGTTCCACGAGATGTTCAGAACCCGCCAGCGATGGTCGTTGTTCACGGCCTGCATCAACTCGGTATGGATGAGCCTCGTCTGGTGAACTTTGCCAAGTCACTTGCCGAAACTGGAATCGAGGTGCTCACGCCACAAGTGGATGCGCTTGCCGACTATCGCGTCGAGGCCCAATCCATCGACTTGATCGGAAGTTCCGCACAGTTCCTCGCGGATCGCACTGGAGCCAAGGTTGGTGTGCTGGGCCTGAGCTTTGCTGGCGGAATGTCGCTGATCGCGGCAGCCGATCCCAAGTACTCCGACTCCATCTCGTTTGTTGCTGCCGTGGGGGCGCAGGATGACGTACAGCGCGTGGAGCACTATCTCGTTGATGGACAAACGCAATGGCCGAATGGAACGCTCCTCAAAACTCCCCCTCACGAATATGGCTGGCTGATCCTCATCTACTCCCATCCTGAGGACTTCTTCAGTGCTGGAGATGTGGAAGGCGCAAGAGAGTCGCTACGCCTATTGCTGCACGAAGACGTAAAGCAAGCAGAAACACGCGCGGCTCGGCTTTCTACCCAAGGGCAACGATTGATGAATGCGATCTTCGCGCATCATCGCGAAGTGTTCCGCAATAGACTTTCAGCCGATCTGGATAAATACAAAGTCGAAGCCATGGCGGTGTCTCCGCATGAACATATGGGAGCTCTCAAGGCGAAGGTGCTCCTTGTTCACGGGGAAGGAGACGATGTAATTCCGCCCTCGGAGACGGAATGGCTGGCGCGCGACATTCCGCATCACGATCTGCAGGAAGCGCTAATCAGCCGCGCGATCTCTCACGTGAGCCTGGAGAAGGAACCTGGATTACGCGATCAAGCTGCTGTGATCCATTGGATCGCACTAATGCTGAAGGATGCGGACCAGGAGCGGCGCTGAATCACACCGCTTGCAGTCCCTGTGCTTTCTGGTAAACGGCCGAATATTCTCGCGCCGGCTCCTCCCATGAGAAATTCTGGCGCATTCCGTTGAGCATCAGTTGCTTCCACTCTGTTTCTTTTTGGAACGTGACCAGTGCCTTATGCATAGCTACGCGCAGCTCAGGTGCCGTGTAGCCGGCGAACTTGAATCCTGTTCCTTTCCCTGTCTTCGGATTCCATTGCTCGATGGTGTCCTCAAGCCCGCCGGTTGCGCGCACCACGGGAACCGTGCCATAGCGCATGCTATAGATCTGGGTCAGACCGCATGGTTCATAGTGGGAAGGCATGAGGAAGATATCGGAGCCGGCCTGGACGAGATGCGCCAGGCGATTGTCGTAGGCGATCTTCACGCATAATCGATCAGGAAAACGCTTGTGTAGCATGCGAAACATCGACTCGAAATGGACATCGCCTGTCCCGAGCACTAGCAGCACAAGATCTTCGGTTAACAGCCGTGGAAGCGCGACTTCCATCAGGTCGAACCCCTTCTGCGCCGCGAAGCGAGAAATCACGCCGACAACCGGCCAGTCGGCTTTTTGGTTTGGAATCCCATATTCATCAAGCAAGGCCAGCTTGCATTTCTTTTTACCGCTTAAGTCGGACGTGGAAAAAGTCGCCGGGATATACCGATCCATTTCGGGATTCCATTCGCCATAATCCACTCCGTTTACGATGCCCACTACTCGATCGCGCTTGGCGCGCACTGTATCGGCGAGTCCAAAACCGTATTCTTTCGTTTGTATCTCGCGCGCGTAAGTGCGGCTGACTGTGGTCACGTAGTCGGAGTAGACAATACCGCCTTTCAGAAAATTGACTTTGTCGTAGAACTCCAGGCGATCCATCGTGAATAACGTCCATGGCAGGAGCAGCTTTGGCATGACCGATTTGGGAAAAATACCTTGATAGCCGATATTGTGGATGGTCAGCACCGTTCCTGTTCGGGAAAAGTCTGTGTCATAGGCGTACTGATTGCGTAGGAGCACGGGGATCAGAGAAGTCTGCCAGTCGTGGACGTGAAAAACGTCAGGAGCGCCCAAGCGTTTTGACGCCTCGATGACCGCGCGGCAGAAGATGGTGAAACGCTCAGCGTTGTCGGGATAATCTCCGCGGCTGTCGCCGTAGAGTCCGTCCCGAAACGCAAACTCGGGATGATCGACAAAGTAGAATTGGACTCCGTCGTGTTTGCCGCCGTCGACAATTTGGCAGAACAGCAGGTGGTCCGCCATAGGAATGCTCAAATTGGGAATCACGACGTGCTCGTGCTTGAGCCGCGACTGCTTGTACTTAGGAAGGAAGACGATCATCTCATGGCCGAGCGCCGCGAGGGTCTTCGGCAGGGCTCCAACGACATCAGCAAGACCGCCCGTCTTGGAGTAAGGCACACCTTCCGAGGCGGCGAAGGTGATTCGCATCCAGAGCTCCTTCGGCGTGGATTCGCGTTTCCGCCAGCCACCCACGACGAAAGGCGCTGTCCGGAAGGTCCGAACGTGCTGCTCGCACCAGAGCAGAATCGGCGGACCTGGCCAAGAGTTCGAGTCTAATGTCCACTCACAGACAGGTCAACGCAGCGCGCCAGAGCACACGTTCAAAGCGAAAAGCGAAGCTTGGGCAGAATTTCCTCGTGGACGCGGCAGCTGCGCGCTGCATCATCGATGCATTGGACGATATCTCGGGCTCGGTAGTAATCGAGATCGGCCCAGGACGCGGGGCGCTAACGAAGCTGCTCGCCCAGCGTGCCGGTCACCTGTTTGCAATAGAACTGGATCGCGATCTCGCGCGAGCGCTGCAAGAAGAATTTCGTGATCGACCGGGCATAAAGATCGTACAAGCTGATTTTCTAGGCGTTAGCATTCCCGCGTTGCTGCGCTTGGTTTCGGAAACTGAATCGGCTCGCGTAAAAGTTGTTGGAAATATTCCGTATTACATCACCTCCGATATCCTTCTTCGCCTATTCGAGCAGCATAAGCACATCGAAACAGTTGTGCTGATGGTGCAGAAAGAGGTTGCCGACCGTCTTGTGGCAGAACCCCACAGCCGCGACTATGGATTGCTCACGGTTACAGCGCGTCTGTTCAGCGACGTTGAAAAGCTGTTCACGCTAGCTCCTGGCGCATTTTCCCCTGCCCCTCAGGTGCATTCCAGCGTGCTGCGGTTACGCATCGCTCCGAAAGCTGCGCGGTTAGGAATCGACGCGCGCGAGTTCCTGAAGTTCTGCAAACTCGCGTTTGGACACAAGCGCAAAACTCTGTTCAACAATTTGCGCGGAGTGTACGACAAGGATTCGATCAAAACAGCGCTGCAGCACGTGAAAGTTCATGGAAGCGCACGCGCGGAAGAGCTGTCGCTCAACGCCTTGTCAAAGGTTTGCAGGCTCTTGGTGCGAGGCTGAGAAACCGAACTTACGTCTGCGCCGTCTTCTCAATGCATAGAGTGGCCCGGAAACAGGTTTCCACGATTGAAATCGACCATGTGCATTGAATGCCAGACCAACTGGTCGGCACTATGTCTTAGGACCCACGTATAGAACGCTGGTGACTTTACCGACGATGTCGATCATCGGAGCAGTGTTGAGCAGCTCTTCTTGCCCCGTGGTGGCGTCGTAAATGCGCAGCTCACCGCCTTCGGCGGCGTAGAAAACTTTCCGTGGCGTAATGGGAGCGATGGCCAATATATCGCCCTTCTGCGGCTGGCCACCAGCCGGCGTATCGATAATCGCTGTTCCCGCATTTGCATCCACGATTGAGAGGCATCCTGTAGTGCAGGTGCGTGCGCCGACGATGACTTTGCCTTGAAACAGCGCAATTACTTGATGGAATCCGTCGCCGATTTTGATCTGCTTCCCTCCGGTGAGCGATGAGAGAGGAAGCACTGTCAGGCTTCCTGCTCCGGGTGTTGCCGGATTGCTTCCCGCAACATATAGGTTGTTTGTGTCTGCTGTTCCGATCGTCGCGGCATCGACGTTCACTGGCTGGCTTACCGAGAGCGAGCTCATATCGACAGTGATTATGCTGGCCTGCGTTCCGCCGCATTCGGCCCCGCAGTTGAGAACGTAAGCCTTGCTGTCATCTGCCGAGAACACGCCGTAGATCGGATGATCAAGGCCTGTCACCGTCCGCACCGTGCTGTCGGAAGTGTTGACAATTTCAAACTGAGTCAGGGTCTCGTTGAAAACCAACAGCTTGGCATTGTTATGAGAGAGGACAATGCGCCGAGCACCGGGAAGGCACGTGCTCTTCGTCGGATCGACGGAATTCTGACAGTTTCCCGGCACAGCAGGAATGCTCTTGGGAGTCGGGATTGAACTTCCGGTCAGATCGACAATGTTCACTTCACTATTGCTTCCTAGAGCGGCGTAAATGAACTTGCCGTCAGAACTGGCGGCGAGGCTGTCGACCGGTCCGGCGAACTGGATCTGACACGCCGTACCCGAAGCCGTGCAATCGATACTGCCGATTTTAGCGACCTGGGTCTCCTTAATGTTATCGATGATGTTCAGATTGTTGTCGCCGCTGTTGTACTCAATGGTCGTGTTGTTTGGACCAGGAATCATGAGCTGCGGCGGAGGAGATGAAAAGGCCCCCACGCCCTGAACGGCAATGCTAGACGCCGAGAGCTGATCTTTGGAGGCATCCACGATCAAAATGCTGCCGGTGCTGGTGAGATTAACTGCGACAAAGGCCCGCTCGTCGAGGCCGCTTGTGGGCGTCGTGCTGCTGCTCCCTCCACCGCATCCGGGCTGGCTGACGATCAACAAAACGATGCTCGCTACGGCGGCGAGAGTAAACCCGCGTCTCAAATGCACTCCTGGACCTCGTTGTAGAAGCTGAATGCACGATTATAAATTGTTGCACTTGAGAGCTGCTCGCCTGACCAGGGTTAGTGACGACCGCAACCTCCGTTCGCGACAGTTTCGGAACTCCGAGAGTCGCGGAATCGGTGGGATCGATGAATCGTAGGCAGTTGCGCATGGGCATACAATGAGCAATAACGGCAGTCGGAGTTGCAGTCCATGCTCGTTCCTCTGTCCTCTTTTCGCATCGTACTTCGGCTAACTTTAGGCGCAGTTTCGCTGGCCTTGGGGCTTCCTTTATCCGCTCAAAATCCGACTTCAGTTCACACCAGTGCGGACGGAACTCCTGGGCCCCAGAGACTGATCGATGTCCTCCTCTGGACTCCGACGATTCGCCGTAATCCATTACAGGTTGACCCAAGGACGATGGCCGCCTTCGTTCGTCCGTGGCTCGTAAGCTCCCGCCTGTTTGATCTCTCAAATACGACGGCTCACACGCGCGCTGCTCCTCAGCCGAAGAGCTACCGGCTAACACCTGACCCATTTAACTGGTCGCTAACCAGCACTTCTCCGGATGAAAATGACTATGCGTATTTTCCCGACTTGCCGAGAATTGGTTTGCGAACAACTGCTGAGCGAATGGCTGAGATAAACTTCGTTCCGCATCGAGCGTCTCCGATGCCGGCGAGATTCGACCTTTCACGCATTGGCCAACGCGAGATCGGGCAAGGAGTCAATTTCTTTTCCATCGAAAAGGAAATCGCGCTAGGTCGTGAGCTCTCGATGGAAGTCGAGCAGAGCGCCCGCTTGCTGACCGATCCGGCGGTGAATGAGTACATTAATCGGACCGGCCAAATTCTCGTACAACACTCCGATTGCAAAGTACCATTTGTAATTAAAGTCGTCGACGATGATGAAGTGAACGCCTTTGCCTTGCCTGGCGGCTTCTTCTACATCAACACGGGCGCGATTCTCGCCGCCGACGATGAAGCGGAACTCGCGGGAGTCATGGCCCACGAGATTGCGCACGTGTGCGCCCGGCACGCTACACGAAACCTGACCAAGAGCGAAATCACCCAATATGCCTCCCTGCCGCTAATTTTCTTCGGCGGGCCAGTCGTCTATGCGGTGCGCCAGGTCGCGAGCATTGCTATGCCGATGTCATTTCTAAAATTCAGTCGCGATGCCGAACGTGAAGCCGACCTGCTTGGAATCGAATATCAGTATGCCGCCGGCTACGATCCGACTGCCTTCGTAGATTTCTTCGAAAAGCTTGAGGGAGAAGAGAAGGAGCCGCACAGCTTCATCGCGCGAGCCTTTATGACTCATCCCATGACCGAAGATCGTGTGCGGCGGGCAGAATCGGAGCTGGAGATGCTCCCAGATCGGGAAAGCTATATCACGGATACGAGCGAGTTTGACGCAATCCGCGATCGTGTCTCAAGGCTGACCCACGGCCGTGCGCTCCAGGGAGGCGGACGTCCGCATCCGACATTGCGACGGAGGACTGGGACCCAAGACTGACATTTGCCCTAATCATCTCTCCGCAATGCCTTCTAACGTCTGAAAAAACTCGGGAAAAGATATCTGGGCTGCCTCGGCGCCATGAATTAGTGTGTCACCTTTCGCTTTCAACGCCGCGATTGCAAACGCCATCGCGATCCGGTGATCGTGCTCGGAATCGATCTCAGCGCCGTGCAATTGCTGGCCCCCAGGTACGCTTAATCCATCCTCATACTCGGTGACCTGAGCGCCCATTGCACGGAGGTTCTTCGCTACTGCGGCGATGCGATCAGACTCCTTCACGCGGAGCTCGCGTGCGTCGCGTACTTCGATGCCATCGCGCGTGTATGGAGCCATCGCCGCGAGCACCGGCACCTCGTCGATCAGCGCAGCAGATTGCGCCCCGGACAGCTTAATGCCTTTCAGCGCACCGGCTTCGATGGTGATCGTCCCCACCAACTCGCCATGATTCTCTTCCACCTGGACTATGCGCACGCGAGCACCCAGCGCAGTGAGTACATCAAGCAGCACCGCACGGGTTGGATTTAACAGTAGTGAATCGATGACGAGATTGCTCTCAGGAAAGAGCGCCGCCGCACACAGGAAGAACGCAGACGAGGAGATGTCACCTGGCACAACCGCTTCAATTGCCTTTAGTCGTTGGCCTCCTCGAATGCTGACGCGGTCTTTCTCACGACTAAGCTCTGCGCCAAATGCGCGCAACGCGACCTCGCCGTGATCGCGGGTTCGAATCGGCTCTTCCACGGTGGTTTCTCCATTGGCGAAGAGCCCTGCAAAAAGCAGCGATGTCTTCACCTGAGCACTTGCAACCGGAGGTCTATATGTAATCCCTTCCAGCCTGCCTCCGCGCACCTTCAGCGGGGCGTGTCCGTCCTGCGAGGAAATCGACGCTCCCATTTGGGTCAGAGGATCGATAATGCGACGCATGGGTCGTCGCGAAAGAGAGGCATCGCCGATCAGTTCGCTCTCAAAGGGCTGGCCTGCGAGAATGCCGGAGAGCATTCGCATTGTTGATCCTGAATTGCCGCAGTCGAGCGCCGTACGTGCCTGCTTCAGCGAGCCGCCACAGCCATGGATTGTTATTTCGCCATCGTTGCGTTCGATACCAGCTCCTAGCGCTTGCATGCAAGCGAGGGTGCTAGCGCAATCGGCTCCGGTAGAAAAATTGCGCAGGCGCGTGGTTCCTTCGGCCAACCCTCCCAACATTCCATAACGATGAGAAATACTTTTATCGCCGGGCAGACGAATTGATCCGACAATGTTTCTCGCGGGTCTAACGACGACGTCAGTCATCTATCTCCATTTCCTTCAGACCGGCACACCAGTTTAGTTGCCCGATCTACGGGGAATAATTTTTGCAATGGCGCAATTCCACCGGCCAACTTTAAGGGACGAAAGTTCATTCTCAGTCAGCAGCACGGCTGTCATTGCAGTGCCGAGCGATGAACGAGGTTCCCCACGGGTGACAAGGTGCCTCCCGATGCTCGTGAAATTTAACGAGGTACCGGGCCATGACAGGCCGAGTAGTAACAACCGTCCTTGCAATTTGCCTGAGTAGCGGCGTTGTCTTCTCTCAAATTTACACTCTTCCACCCGACTCGTTTGGGACCCGCAGCGCTTCGCTCGACAAAACACAGCTCAGCAATATCTCCGGAGTCGTGGTCGGTTCCGATGGAGCTCCTCTCCCGGATGTTCGCGTTGAGGTTCGAAGTGAGCAGACATCGCGGGTCGTCGCGAGCGCCTATACCAACAACGCAGGCGCATTTCAGTTCGGTGGATTACCCGTGTCCGGTTACGACATCATGGCGGTACGTGGACTCGCGGAAACTCATGAGCACCTTGCGTCCGGCGATTTTGGGATGAACCTCCGTCTTCGACTGAACAATGCGGCGGGTGCAGCACAGACCGACGGAAGCGCGACTGTTTCAATTGCGCAGTACAAGGTGCCTCAAAAGGCGCGCGAGGCGTATCACAAAGCCGAAGAGGCTCTTTCCAAGAACCACTCTGATGAAGTGAATAAAGAACTGGGCAAGGCGCTGGCGATTTATCCAGACTATGCTGACGCACTTACGCTTCGCGGTGTCATGTCGCTCGACGCCTTGCATCCAGATGCCGCGGTCAGCGATTTTGATCACGCCATCAAATCAGATCCGAGCTATTCACTCGCCTACACGGCAATGTCGGCAGCTCTGAACCAACTCCACAAGTTCGACGAGGCTCTGCGTTCCGCCGATCGCGCCATTACCTTGTCACCGAGTTCCTGGCAGTCCTATTTCGAAATGGCAAAGGCGTACATCGGTAAAGCCGACTATCAGCATGCACTCCAGCAGCTCTCGAAGGCGCAGAGTTTCATGCCGAAGGACTATGCGCCCCTCCACCTCGTGCGCGCACATGTGATGTTGGCTCTGAAGAACTACACTGAGGGATTGGCAGAGCTGCAGCAATTCTTAACGCTCGCACCCCAGGATCCAAATGCCGGCGCGGCACGCGAGACAGTGGGAAAGCTGAAGGCTTATCTGGCATCGGCAGCTACCCCAGCCACGCCTGCAGCGCACTGAATCATCCCAGCCGCTCATCCAGAAATTGCCGCAGAATTCGGCCGAATTCTTCTGGATGTTCGAGAGCTGAGTAGTGTCCACCGCGCGCAATCGTTTGCAGACGTGAGCCACGAATTTGTGCGTGCATGAGCTGAGCATTGGAGATCGGCGTCACCGTGTCTTCCTCGCCAGCAACGATGAATGTGGGAACCTCGATGGTGCGCAGTGTAGGAATTGAATCTGGACGTTCCGCCATTCCTTGCTGAATCGCAGCCAGCCCATCGACGCTCATAGCCTGCATCATGGCGCGCGCGTTCGCAACGATGTCAGGACGCGTGCGGCGCGTCGTCTCTCCAATAAGGTTTTGCGCCTGAGCGTCGAAGAACGGACTAGTCCCATGCAGTCGCGAGTCCGAGATGGATTTGAGTCGGTTTGCTCTTCCCTGCTCTGTATCAGCTTCCGCTCGGGTGTTCGCAAGCACCAGGGCCGAGACGCGCTCGCGAAAGCGACGCCAGAATTCGAACAGGACGTATCCTCCAATTGACACTCCGACGAATACCGCTTTGGGAATTTGTAGCGCTTCTAGCAAACGCATCAGATCGGTAGCGTGTTTCTCCATGGTAGCTGTTCCTCTGCCTACTTGGGAGCGTCCGTGGGCGCGAAGATCGGGAAGAATCACCTGATAGCGCGTCGCCAGCTTGCCTGCTATCGATTTCCAGAATTCGTGGTGGACGGGAAAGGGATGAAGAAGAACGATTGGAGAACGGTCGCCAATTGACTCGTAATAGAGCTGGGCATCGTCGCTGGTGAATTGCATCCAGAAGGTTCTAATTCACTCGCAGCCGAAAATCCAGCTTCGGGTTGAGGTCAGTTGCAAGTCGCGCAGCCGCAAACACGCGGCTGTCCCGCGACTCACCCGTGGCGGTTCTGTCGTACGACTCAGCCGGCCAGCATTTTACCTGCTGCCCATCTCAATCACTTTACCCCGCGACGCTCGGCGATTGCGGTGATCGAAAAAGGCCCACAATCCAAATGCTGCAGTGCCGAGCAGTGCTGTAAACGCCGCTCCGGCTTTTACTTTACCGATAGCGGCTTCGGACTTGATCTTCTTTACAACGCGCGCTTCGGGCTTTCCTGATTTAGGAAGATCCTGCTTGATCGCGGCATTGAGGACATCGGCCAGATGCAGGGGATATCGATCGGTGTTCTGCCGAATCTGTTCGCGGCAGCTAAAACCGTCGGCCAGGATCAGTTCGTCCTCGGCAGCTTCGCGAACGGCAGGAAGCAGAACCCGCTCGCCGCACGCCTGCGAGACCTCGTATTTCTGCTCTTCAAAACCGAAAGGACCTGCCATACCGCAGCAGCCTGAGTCCAGGACTTTGGTCTCGAGCCCGATGCGCTTGAACACCTGCTCCTCGGCTTCGGTCTTAAAGATTGCCTTGTGATGACAGTGGTTCTGCGCGATGGCTTTTCGCTTCAGCTGTGGGAATTCGAATTCGCTAGCCTTCTTCTGAATGAACTCGCTCAACAGCATCACCTGTCCGGAAAGTTTCTCCGTCAGGTGCTCATCGGGCAGTAGATTCCTAAGTTCTTCTTTGAATACGGAAGCGCAGCTCGGCTCCAGAACCAAAATGGGATAACCCGCTTGGATATCACGTTCCAGGCTTCGCAAAATGCGCTTCAAATACACTTTGGCTTCGTCAAGCATGCCAAAGTCGTACAGCGGACGCCCGCAGCAATGGTTCTCGCGCGGAATGCGCACGCGCCAGCCCATGTATTCGAGGACTTCAACCGCGGCTCTCGCTGTATGTGCGTGGAAATAGTTATTGAAGGTATCTGTCCATAAGATGACCTGCGGACCAGGAGAACGATCCGTCTTCCGCCCATTGAACCATTGGCGGAAGGTTTGCGGGGAGAACGCCGGGATCTGCCGCTGCTTGGGTATCTTGAGCGCCGCCTTCATCAAGTCACTGAAGCCCGGAGTCTGACTGAAGAAGTTGGCGAACTCCGGAGCAATCGATGCCAGCGCAGCCCAGCGGTCAATGTGCCCAAACGCAAATGCCGAAATGGGACGCTTATGCTTTTCATAGTAGTGCGACATGAATTCCGCTTTGTAGGTCGGAATGTCAACATTTACCGGACACTCGCCCTTGCATCCCTTACAGCTCAGGCAGAGATCGAGTGCTTCCTTCACGCTCTCGTCCTGCCACCCAGCCTTCAATTCTTCGCCTTGAAGCATTTCAAAGAGCATGTGCGCACGACCGCGCGTCGAGTGCTTCTCTTCGAGGGTGACCATGTAGCTGGGACACATTACGCCGTCTTCTTTGCGCCGGCACTTGCCTACCCCTACACAACGCATCGTCGCATGCCAGAATCGGCCTTCGTCCTCGGGAAACTTAAAATGAGTCTCCGGCTCCCACGGACTGAAGTCGGCACCGAGGCGCAGGTTTTCGTCGATCGGGAATGGATCGACGACCTTATTCGGATTCATCTTGTTCTGCGGATCCCAGATTGCCTTGAATTCTTGGAATGCGTGTACCAGTTCGGGCCCGAACATCTTGGGCAACATCTCGGCCTTGGATTGTCCGTCGCCATGCTCTCCCGAAATGGAACCGCCGTAACTGACAACCAGGTCGGCTGCCTCGCTGATGAACGCGCGATAGTTGCGAATGCCTTCGACGGTTCGAAAGTCGAAATCGATACGCGTGTGGATGCAGCCTTGCCCAAAGTGTCCGTAGAGCGAGCAGTTGTAACCATGCTTCTCGAACAATTTGCGCAGATCGCGCAGGTAATGCCCGACTTTCTCAGGCGGAACGGCTGAATCTTCCCACCCTTCCCACGTCACTGGCTCTCCGGGAACGAACGCAGTGGCGCCGAGCCCGGACTCGCGAATCTCCCAGACGAGCTTCTCCTGTTTTTCATCGTCGTAGAGCTTCATCTTCGGCGCATTGGCGCCCGCCTTGAGCCGAGCCATCATTGCGCGCGCTTTCGCATCCGACTCTTCTTTGTTTTCTCCTCCAAATTCGACCAGTAGGAAGCCTTTGCCGTCCGGCAGCAACGCCAGGTCTTCGACATGAAGTCCTTTCTTCTTCATGTAGCCAACAAGACGGTTATCAATTCCCTCGAGGCCGATTGGCTTGAAAGTGAGGACTTCCGGAACGTGATCACCGGCGGCATAGATATCGTCGTAGCCGAGAACAACCAGCGTACGAGCGGGCGGCGAGTACACCAGGCGGAGCTTCGCCTCAAGGATCATCACGCACGTAGCTTCTGAGCCAACCAGGGCCCGGGCGACGTTGAAGTGGTTCTCAGGCAGAAGTTCGTTCAGGTTGTAGCCGGAGACGCGTCGAGGGATATTCGGATAGCGCTCGCGAATCAGGTTTGCGTATTTGTCACGGAGCGCCTTGAGCTTGGAATAGATCTCTCCCCGGCGTCCACCTTCGCGAATGGTGTGTTCTAGCTCGGCTTCGCTGGTCTCGCCGACCTTCATGTGGAGACCGTCATAGGTGAGAATGTCGAGCTCGTAGACGTTCTCTTCAGTTTTTCCCGCCATGAGTGCGTGCACGCCGCAGGAGTTGTTGCCGATCATCCCGCCCAACGTGCAGTGATTATGAGTCGCCGGGTCGGGGCCAAAAGTGAGGTGATATTTTTCGGCTTCGTGCCGCAGCGTATCAAGAACAACGCCCGGCTGCACGCGGGCATATTTCTCGCGATGATTCACTTCAAGAATCTGATTGCAGTACTTGGAAAAATCGAGAATCACGGCGAAGTTGCAACACTGTCCGCAAAGGCTGGTGCCACCGCCGCGGGAGAGCACCGGAGCTCCATACATCCGGCACAGACGCATCGTGGCAATCGCATCTTCTGCATCGCGAGGCACCACCACGCCGATCGGTACTTGACGATAGTTCGATCCGTCGGTGGCGTAGAGCGCGCGATCGCCGTCTCCGAATCTGACCTCGCCTTTGACTATCTCTTTGAGCGCCTTTTCGAGCTCATGGGCTTCAGCGAATCGCTTGTGTTTGGAAGGATCATGAGAACTGGGTGGAAGAATTGAAGGATTGTGAGCAGCCGGAGTCAACGCCACTAGCTTTTGCATGACTTTAGGTTGGATTGCCGCGAGTACTTCTCAGTTTGCCGAGAACGACCCTGAACAAAACGACTGCATAAGCAATAAAGGCAGCCACAAGGGCTGCCTTTATGACGTTGGTATTCGTCTAGTGATGAGTTGTAGAGCGCCTGCGTGTTGTAGTGCTGCGTTTTGGCGGGGCTTTCTTCGCTGTTTCCTGTTTGGCACCTTCGGTGAGCGTCAACATTACGCCGCCACCAGTATTCGGCAGGCATCCTGCCGGCTGGGGTTGCTGTGCGTTAGCTCCGGCCGCAGCAGGTTGTTGCTGTTGTCCAGCGGCAGCGGCGTTTTGTGCCGATTGAGCCGGAGGCAAAGGAGTGTAGCTGGTTGCCTTGCCCACCCAGCGTCCAGCTAGCATGGTTCCCGGCTGTGGAACCTGTGAAGCAGGCAACGGCTTAGCCAGCTTCAGAGTAACGTCGGCTTTGCCTTCCTGGATGTTGTCGTCAGTCGTCGCAAGCTGGAGTTCTTCCGCGGTTGCGCTAATCACCTTCGCCGGATGCTCCGGACTGCTCACCGGGATTCCCTTCCCATTCAGGAACGTCCACACCGCGTCCGCGGCCTTCTGATTGCCAGAGCCGAGGACAAAGAGCCAGTCTCCGTACGCCATCTGCGAGACGTCAGGATTCTGCTTCATGATCGTGTCTGCGAACTCGCACGGAGTCGGCGGGGGTGGAGCAGGTGTGATGGTGAATCCTGCCGGAGGAGTAGGAGAGTTCTGCGCGGCCTGTAGCACCTGGTCCCATCCATCGGTGCTGCCGTGGTACTTCTTGTAGTAGTACTGCGCGAATTTGTTGATCTGCTGCTGGGCTGCTGGATTATTGGCGGAAAGATCCACCGCGCGCGCAGCGAAAAAGAGTCCGTTGATGAAGTCCGGAGGATTGGCCTGCAGATAAGCAGTGGCTAGCGGATAAACATCCTGAAGATTGTTCGCGTTTTCCGGAACCGAAACAGCGGCTGAAAGAGCTTTCTGGGCCGTGGCGTAATCCTTACGCTGCAACGCATCCATTCCGATGGCGCCGTTGAATATGACTTTTACTCCGTTCTTCAGCTTTTCGAAGTCTGCATCAGAGACTCCAGCCGGGCGCGGCATACTTTCCGCGGCTTGGAGTCCGCGCTGGGCGTACTGGGCGGCTTGTGCGTAGACCTGGGCAGCTTGTTGCGGATTCGTCTGTTGTGCAGCCTGCGACCGAGTGACAAAGGTCAATAACGCAAGCGCACGAATGTTGCTGGGATCGACCTGCAGCAAGCGATTCGCCGCATCGGTCATCTTGGGCCCGTTGTTGGCTGCTTGATACGCGGCCATCAACTGCTCCAGTGTCTCTTGCTTCACCACTGTGTTCGGATATTGTTGGAGAAAAGCTTCCAGAGCCTGCGCCTTCGCGTTCGGATCCTGCGCGCTGATTGCACTCATGTAGGCGTTGTACTCAGCAGGATCTTTGATCGTTTTCTGCTGAGGCTGCGCGGCCTGCTGATTGCCTGTGGTTTGTTGACCGGCTGTGGGCTGCTGTCCTGGTGTGGTCTGCGAGGGTGCAGTACCCTGCGCCTCCTGGGCGAAGCCATATGCGGCAAATGCCAACAAAGACGTCAAGAGCAACTTCTTCATTCGAAGCTCCTTAATTCGCGGTCTTGGCAGGAGCACCTTCTGCGGATCCGCGTCACTCGGCACTAAATTTGTGAAACAGGGCACAACCGGCAAAGCGAAATCCCGCTCGATCTCCGCGGCGCACTAGCTTCAGCAACCGCGAAAACTCGACCGAATACCGCTCACGACGAGAAAACGCTGATTATAAAAATGCACCATGCACATAGCAAGCGGTGACTTCGGCAAAAACGCTGTTGCGACTTTACTGGTTAGATGCAAGTCACAGCTCCTTTATGCATGTTCCATCCAGCTAAAAGGCACACCCATCCCCTATGTCGCTTTTGACACCGAGAGCCCAGCCCAGTTTCCCGAGATTCGAAGAATCGAGGTAATGGTTTCAGATTACCTGTGTGCCTAAGACGGCATTCACACCAGTACGCAGATGACGGATATGTTGACTACTTCAGCGTCTCGCCATGCTGCATCGCGACTACTTGAGCGCCGCTACCCTCAAGTAGCTTTGCCAATTGCGAAGGCCTACCCGTGAGCAGCGGGAACGTGTCGAAATGCATTGGAATGACGTATTTCGGCTTCAGCAGCTTGCAGGCATACGCCGCTTCGCGCGGTGACATCGTGAACAGATCGCCGATGGGCAACATTACCACTTCCGGAGCGTAAAGCTCACGAATGATCTGCATATCGCCAAAGACGTTGGTATCGCCGGCGTGGTAAATCTTCACTCCGCCTTCCAGCTCGATCACATAGCCACACGCCTCCCCGCCGTAAACGATCTCGCCACCATCTTCGATTCCGCAGGAATGGTCGGCATGAACCATGGTCACGCGAACGCCTTCGATAAGTTGCGAGCCACCCTTATTCATCGGCTGAATCTGCTTGGCGCCCTTCTTCTGGAGCCATAAGCAGAGCTCGTAAACTCCCGTGATCTTCGGATTGTGTTTCTTCGCGAGCTCAACCGCATCGCCAATGTGATCGCCATGGCCGTGCGTACAGAGCATCACATCGATTTTCTTGAAGCTCTTCTTGTTGTCGGGACAAGCGGGATTGTTCATCACCCACGGATCGATCAGGATCGACTTTCCTGAAGGAGTTTCAATATGGAACGTCGCGTGTCCGAGCCAGGTAAGTTTGTGCCCTTTGAGATCGATCAAGGTGAACTCCTGAGAAGAAACTGCTAGCTATCGCGAGTAGCTGCTAGTTGCTAAGCGTGCAGCTGGCGGCTATTTATTCCAGGCTGACCAGCCGCCAATCAACGAATAGACGTTGTTGAAGCCCATTTTCTTCAGCATCCAAGCGGAAAGAGCCGACCGGCTCCCGCCACCACAATACAAAACAATTTTTCGATTCTTATCGCTTGTGACTTTATCGATATCTCGTTCGAGGATGCCACGAGAGATATGCTTCGCGCCTGGAATCATGCCGCGTTGAGCCTCATCAGGCTCGCGGACGTCGATCAATTCGAAGCTGTCACCCCTCTTCTGCATGGTCCTAAGCGCTTCGACATCGATCTCTTGAATTTCCCGTTTCGCTTCGTTGCAGAGCTGATTGAATTCGGGCATTGGCATACGACGTCTCCAAACAAGACACAAGATTCTAAGGCGCGAGCTTGGAAGCTCGCAAATGTAAGAATTTGCTTGAGACAGCGCGATCACGGAAGTGCTGTATCGGAAGCGATTGAAGACGTTGAGCGCCGAAGCACGACGCGCCTTGCTGACATGCGGCTGGTTCAACTAACCGTGAATCAGAATCGCCGACGCGCGGGAGATTACTCGTTCATTCTCGCAAGCGCGGCCCGCACATGAATTTGGGTGGTATCCAGAAGCGGAACTCCTAGCTTCGCACCGCGCAGGATGAGCGGAAGCTCTGTGCCGCCGAGGATCACGGCTTCGATGCGGTGCCGCGCCCGCATTCGTCCCACGATTGCCAACAGCTCGCTGCGTGTTTCATCCAGAATGATTCCCTTGACCAACTCGCGGAAGTATTTCTCGTGAACATAGTCCTGATCGGGGTCGCTGGGCACTACGATCTGAATATTCTCCCGGGCGAACACCTCCGGATAAAAACGCGCCTTCATGGTAAAGCGTGTGCCGAGAAGTCCCACCCGCGAGAGTTTGTGCCGGTTCGCCTCTTCGCGAGTAGCTTCGACGATGCTGATCAGGGGCAGCGGCGACTGTCCCGCAATATCGTCGAACACGATGTGAGGAGTATTCGCGGCAAGCAGTCCGAAATCAGCTCCTGCCCTCGCCAGCGTGTGAATCTCTTCAACGAAATAGGTTGTGAGCTCCGTCAGGCGATTTGCCGTGACCAGATCCACTGCCTTTTTCATGTTGATACTGTTGATGATGATGGCTGGCGCGTCGGCCTCCGGATTCTGCTCGCGATGCGTGGTAGTCAGCAATTTGTAGTAATCGATCGTGGCCTCCGGGCCAATGCCGCCAATAATCCCCAGCCTCTTCATGGCAGAGGTAGATTTCGCAATATCTGAGCTGGATTCTTTTTCATTACGAAACCGCCGGAGATCGCACCAGTGTCACTGATTTGCCGAATTTTCTGAATCAGAAGCGTAAGCGGGCATGTCTTATCGACGTGCATCCAGCCGTTACCTGCATAATCCATTTCTTTGTAAATTGAACGAGGACGAAGCCGATGAGTGAAGCAAAGCGAATTGCCAATCTGTATCGCAGCGTCTACGAGGGAGACAAGAATGGAGAGGCTTGGCACGGACTAGCTCTCAAGCCACTGCTGAAAGGCGTGACTGTCGAGCAAGCCGTTCGCGTTCCTAAGACGGGAGCACATTCGATCTACCAACTCGTTCTTCACATCGCGTATTGGGAGGAGATCGTACTCCGGCGCCTCAACGGCGAAGTAGTGGACGCTCCGCTAAACACATCCGACGATTGGCCCCTAAATCGCAAACTGACAAACGTCGACTGGCAGGCTGCCCTTACTCGCCTGGAAAAATCCCACGTGGCTTTGCGCCAAGCGATGGAATCGATCACAGAGGATAAGTTGAAGCAGATGGTCCCGAAACTCGACCACGACAATTACACACTTCTACACGGCATCATTCAGCATTGCGTCTATCACAGCGGCCAGATCGCGTTCGTGAAAAAGCTCACATCCTAGAGCATTTCAAGTCTCGACCTCCCTAGCGCGCCAGCGAGAACATGCAAACCAGAACTCCCGCCGTAGTCTTCAAGTGACGTTAGTCACCTTTGAATCTTTGGTATCGCCGCAAACACTTCCAATGTGCCGATTCTGCGGGTAGAGTCATGGGGACAAAAGCCCTGGCAGGCCCCCCAGGGACGAGTCCATCTATCGCATGCATCTCATGCTCGAATCCGCCGGCAGGACCGACGTAGGCTGCGCGCGCGCAAATAACGAGGACAGCATTGGCTGGGACCAGAGCCTCGGCATCTACGTTGTTTGCGACGGCATGGGAGGAGCACAAGCCGGCGAAGTCGCCAGCAAGATGGGTGTCGACCTCGTGCTGGACTACTTTCGCAAATCGAAACAGAACGGCAACTACACCGACGTCAATGGCATTCCCGAAGATCTTTCACCCGCCGGACGCCATCTTTGGACTGCTATCCAAGCAGCGAACACCGCAATCTTCGACGCCGGGCAGAAGAACGATTTTCAGCAAGGCATGGGCACTACCATCGTAACAGCGTTCTTTCACGATGACGGTCTGCTGACGCTCGCTCACGCTGGTGACAGCCGCGTGTACCGTCTGCGCAACGGGGCCATCGAGCAGCTCACGCAAGATCATTCACTCGTCGCAGAGCAGGTTCGTCGAGGCATGATGAGCGCTGAACAGGCGGAGCGCTCGGAACTGCAGAACATCATCATTCGAGCGCTTGGCTCTGAGGCGAACCTTGAACCTGAAGTGCAGGACATTCTTGCCCTGCGCGACGATGTTTACCTTCTCGCGACGGACGGGCTTACCAAATTGGTAAAGCCGGAATCATTGAAGACAATCATCGAAGGCTCGCGCTCGCTCGACCAAGCGTGCGAACATCTCATTCAAGCAGCCAAAGATCAAGGTGGAGACGACAACATCACCTGCCTTCTAATGCGGGTAGTGGAGCGTCACTGGTACCACAAAGTTTTTGACTTCGCGCTAAGCGGAGGAAACTGAACATGGCGAAACTCTTTCTCAAATTCGACGACTCTGTTCTTAAAGAAGTCCCTCTGTCGCAAAACCCGGTCACCATCGGACGTCTTCCCGACAACACAATCCAAATCGACAACCTTGCGGTCTCCGGACACCATGCCAAGATTTACTGGGACGCGGGCAAGTACGTCATTGAAGACAACAATTCCCTAAATGGGACGTACATCAGCACCGCCCGCATCAGCCGTCAAACGCTAAAGGACGGCGATGATGTAATCATCGGCAAGCACACCATCTCTTTCAAAGACGAAGGTTTCACACTGCTCTCAGGCCAGCGCGCTCCGGTGCAGCAAAATACGCCGCCGCCAATGGCGAAGCTCGAAAGCACCGTGATGCTCGACACCAAGCAGATGAAGGAGCGCCTCGCGGGAGCTCCGTCGAGCTCGCAGCAGGGACTAGGAATTGCCGGCGCCGGCTCAGCGCGTCAAAGCTCCGCGGCCACGGCGGACCGGATTGGAACGCTCACCATCCTCGACGGTAAGACCGACGAACGCGAGTATCTGTTGACGAGCAAGATGAGCGTGATCGGCAAGTCGGACATGGCATCGATCAAACTAAAAGGATGGTTTGCGCCCAACATGGCCGCGATCATCTCGAGGCGCGACACCGGATACTTCATCGCAGCTTCCGAAGCGAAAAGCAAAGTGAAGATCAACGGCGAAGAAATCTCGGGCCAGAAGCCGCTCTCTGATGGAGACACCATCGAAGTAGGGGGTGTAACGATGGCATTCGGATTCCAGGATCAAGCAAAATGAGCCGCCGGTTGCGCGCCATCAGCGGCAGCCCCGGCTTGCGCCGGGGCTTTTCCTTGCGCAGAAGAATCACTCCGAGGTGAACCATGACATGCGATCGTGAACTCCTGAGAAACGTCCCACTCTTCGCTCTTCTCGACGAAGACGAGGCTGGCGTGCTCGCCGCGCAGGTCGAGCTCAAACAGTTCGCTCCCCGCGAGCGCATCTACAAGATCGGGGACCCCGGTGGACGCGGATACATCCTCGTCTCCGGCCGCGTTCGCGTCTCCACCGTCGATCAGGACAACCAGGAGGTCGTTATCGACGAGCCCGCCGCCGGCGAGTTCTTCGGCTTCGCATCCATGCTCGACGGCACCGAGCACAGGAGTGGCGCGATCGCGCTCGAGCCCTCGATGTGCATCGAGGTCGACCGCAACGACATCGCCGTGCTGCTCACGCGCAAGCCGCACGCGGGCATGGACATGCTCAGCGTGCTCGGCCGCCAGTTCCATACCTCGCAGGAGCTGATCCGCCTCCGCGCCGCGCGCAATCCCAACGACTTGATCGAACAAGAGACCACTACCGGCGCGCGCGTTGCCGATGCTGTCGCACGTTTCGGCGGCTCATGGAAGTTCATCATCACCTGTCTCTTCGTGCTCGTCGGCTACACCGCAGCCAACGTCGCGCTCGGACGTTCCGCCTGGGATCCGTATCCCTTCATCCTGCTGAATCTTTTCTTATCGATGCTGGCAGCCATCCAGGCGCCGATCATCATGATGAGCCAGAACCGCCAGGATGCCAAAGACCGCGTCCGCAGCGAACTGGACTATGACGTAAACCGCCGCTCTGAAATCCAGATTCAGGGACTTGCAAGAAAACTCAATCTAATCGCCGACAAGATCGACGACGTCGAGGACCTGGTACGCGGCAAAGTAAACGCGTAACGCGAAAACGGCGAACACGAAGGCAACAGAGAGAGGTCACAAGGAACATTTGGCTCCGTGACCTCTTGTTTTGCCTTTGTGACCTTCGTGTTCGCCGTTCCGGGTACCGTATATTGATTAGATACACATGCGGGCCTGTAGCTCAACGGTTAGAGCAGGGGACTCATAATCCCTTGGTTGGGGGTTCGAATCCCTCCGGGCCCACCAGGAAAAGGCAGCAGTCGGCAATCGGCAGTCAGCATTCGCCACAACAGGATCGATGACTGCTTCTCTCACCGTCATTTTTGTTTTGGTGAAGCCCTCGACTTTAATCGAGGGAGACGTGTCAGCGTCGTGTCAACGAACGCCGAAGAGCATTGCGCTTTAGCGCCGGCGTGACGCTCAGCGAGCCGACGACAGACTAGGCTTGCTGCACAGCAACATCGTCATTTAGGATGATTATCGGCGCGCAATCACCGCGTCGGCAGATCCTCGCGATCACCCACCCAGCTCGTTCTTCCAACATCGAAGCATGGGCGCGTAGCTCAACTGGCAGA
>CAYZHX010000042.1:0-27945 GCA_964476905.1 uncultured Terriglobales bacterium | reverse complement strand
TGAGCCGCAAGTTTGCGCCGCCCGACGAACGTCTTCGGTCATTGACTGAACGTGAACAGAAGATGCCCAAGCTGCTCAATGAGGCTCGCCAGAACCTGAAGAATCCTCCGCGTATTTATACGGAGATCGCTATCGAGCAGATGCCTGGCATCATCGGCTTCTTCCAGAAGGATGTTCCTGATGCTTTTGTGGAAGCAAAGGATCCTAAAGCCAGACAGGCTTTTAACCAGGCTAATTCTGGAGTAATTGCTGCGCTCCAGAACTATGAGCAATATCTAAAAACTGAAGTGCTCCCGCACTCGAACGGCGATTTCAAAATCGGCGCAGACAATTACCGCAAGAAGCTTCTCTATGACGAGATGGTCGATACGCCCCT
Source organism: uncultured Terriglobales bacterium (assembly GCA_964476905.1). Lineage (GTDB taxonomy): Bacteria > Acidobacteriota > Terriglobia > Terriglobales > Acidobacteriaceae > Gp1-AA112. Next base: position 27,569 of record CAYZHX010000042.1, on the reverse strand, counting down.
GGACCGTCTGCTTGAAATCGGCGCCGCCGACCTGCGGAAAAATCAAGAAGAATTCAAGCGAGTGGCGGCCGAGATCGATCCGAACAGGACTCCTCAACAAATTCTGGAAGAGCTGGAGAGCGACCATCCTGCGCCGGACCACCTTCTGCAGTCGTTCCACGACACCTTCAGCAGCTTGCTTGGGTTCATCCAGGAAAAGCACATTATTACGGTCCCGTCCCCTGTCCTTCCGATCGTGGAAGAGACTCCTCCGTTCGCGAGAGCACTGACCACCGCGTCAATGGACACACCCGGTCCTTACGAGTCGGTCGCGAAGGAGGCTTACTTCAACGTAACCCTGCCCGCAGCCGACTGGAAGAAGGAGCAAGTCGACGACTACATGAGCGGCTTCAACCGTGGAACGATTATTAGTACGGCCGTTCATGAAGCTTATCCGGGCCATTACGTCCAGTTTCTCTGGATGAAAGAAGCTCCTTCGAAAGTGCGCAAGCTGCTCGGCTCAGGCACAAACGCGGAAGGCTGGGCGCATTACTGCGAGCAGATGATGCTCGACGAAGGATTCGGCCAGCCTGGTGCCGGCGCACGCGACGCGCGCGAGGCAAAGATGCTCAAACTGGGACAACTTCAGGACGCGCTGCTTCGCAACGCTCGTTTCATTGTGGGAATAAAGATGCACACTGGACAAATGTCCTTCGATGAAGCCAAGGAGTTCTTTGTGAAGGAAGGCTATCAGGTGCGCTCTGTGGCCGAGAAGGAAGCGAAGCGCGGCACCAGCGATCCGACGTACCTTGTTTACACGCTCGGCAAGTTGCAAATCATGAAACTGCGTGAGGACTATAAAAAGAAGAAGGGCGATCAGTTCAGCCTGCAAGAATTTCACAACGCCTTCATGCGCCAAGGATATCCACCGATCAAAATCGTACGCCAGGCGTTGTTGGGCGACGATTCGCCAACGTTATAGTCATTTCTTAATCGATGGAGCGGTCGCGTGGAAATTTTGACGTTGTCTGCTTTCCCTGTCCAAGCTATGCTCCGAGCAGACCCGGTTTATGGCCAAGCTCTTCGACCCCCCTCGCTACATTGCCTTGGAAGGTCCCATTCGCGTAGGCAAGAGCACGTTATCAGGCATTATCGCCGACCGCCTACATGCACAACGCATCACCGAACCAGAAAATAATCCTTTTCTCTCGGCTTTTTACGATGGAGAGCCGGGTGCGGGTTTTCAGGCGCAGTTGGCGTTTCTGATTGCCCGCTTCGAGCAGTTGCGCGCCATCGAGCCGCATTCGCGGAAGGCGGTGGTCTGCGATTACATCTTCGAAAAAGACAAGCTCTTCGCGTGCATCAATCTGAACGACAGTGAACTCGCGATCTACAACCGCTACTACAATCATTTTCGCGAGCAGCTACCGACACCCGACCTCGTGATTTATCTCCAGGCGAGTCCGGACGTGCTGAAGAAGCGTTTGCGGCGAAAGAATGTGCCTTCGGAAATGGCAGTGAGCGACGACTACATTGAAGAGATCGTTAAAGCCTACGAGCACTTCTTCTTTCACTATACGGCCTCGGATTTGTTGGTCGTGAATACGAACGATATTGACTTCGTCGAGCGTCATCAGGACTTGCAGGAGCTACTGCGGCGTCTGTCCGAGCCGATTCGCGGAACCCAGTACTTCCTGCCGCTCAGTTCAGAAGCGGCCAGCGCCTGAGTCCTTCCGCGCACATTCTTGATTCGCATAAAGCAAAAGAGCCGCCGATTCGGCGGCTCTTCTTCTTGGCGTCAGATCATTTAGACGACTGTTCGCCGTCCCGTGATCAGGTTGACGATTAACACGATCACGGCTGCAACCAGTAGCAGATGGATCAAACCTCCTGCCACATGGAAGCTGAATCCCAAAAGCCAGAGAATCAGCAGGATGGCAAAAATTGTCCAGAGCATATTGGCCCCTCCCTTGTAAAGTCCTCGCCCGATAAGATGGGAGCACTCTGAATCGTGTTGCTAAACGAGTAAATAGTTTGTGCGAGCAGCTACTCGCGATAGGGGGCAACCTGGGAATCGGGTGATCGGGTCATCGGGTGAAGTGGATTTGGGGACGGCAAGAGGCGGTAGGCAATAGGCTCAGAATCTGAAGTAAAAGGCCTGTCGCCTATCACCCGATCAGCTTGGCGGCGTCTTTCGCGAAGTACGTGAGAATGGTTCCAGCTCCGGCTCTGCGAATTGAGACCAGCGATTCCATCATTACTCGTTCGCGATCAAGCCAGCCGTTTTGCGCAGCGGCCTGGATCATCGCGTACTCGCCTGAGACCTGGTAGGCGGCGATGGGAAGATTAAAGCGTTCGCGTGCGGCGGAGATCACGTCAAGATAGGGCATCGCCGGTTTAACCATGATCATGTCCGCGCCTTCCTGAATGTCGGATTCAATCTCTTGAAGGGCCTCGCGCAGGTTCGCTCCATCCATCTGATACGACCGTCGATCGCCGAACTGCGGCGCCGAATCGGCGGCCTCCCGGAATGGGCCGTAGAAGCCCGAAGCGAACTTCGCAGCATAGGAAAGGATCGGATTGTTCTGGAAGCCAGCCTTGTCGAGCGCTGCTCGAATGGCAGCGACTCGACCATCCATCATGTCGGAAGGGGCGATGATGTCTGCTCCGGCCTTCGCTTGAGAAACCGCTGTGCGTGCCAAAATTTCGAGCGTTTGATCGTTGACTATCTCGTACTCTTCGACGCGCGATGGAGCCGCCGCTGCTCCACTGTGGCTCGATTCAGCGGCTCCGGAGGCGGTGCTCTTCTTAACGACACCGCAATGGCCATGCGACATGTACTCGCATAGGCAGACGTCGCCAATCACCAGCAGCTTTGGAATCGCGCGCTTGAGGGCGCGAGTGGCGCGTTGCACGATTCCGTCATCTTCCCAAGCTCCGGTCGCTTGTTCATCCTTGCGCTCGGGCAGGCCGAAGAGGATCACCGCCGGAATGCCAAGCGAATGCGCATCCCGGGCTTCGTCAATTAGTCGATCAATCGACAAATTGAAAACGCCTGGCATTGATCCGATCGGCTTGCGGACGCCTTCTCCCGGACAGACAAACAAGGGATAAACGAACGCTTCAGGAGTAAGGCGCGTCTCGCGCACCATGCTGCGTAGCGCCTCGCTACGGCGGAGCCTCCGCAGGCGCGTAATGGGAAATGCCATGCTTAGATTTTAGGGGAAAACCGGTCTTTGAGCTTCAGACTCCATGCCTCACTCCCGTCTCTCGTTTTGCGTTGAGCTCCTCGACGGGCGGAAACGAAGTGGGCTTCAGCACGGTTTGCTCGGGAGGCTGAGTCCCGGTTTGGAAGGCGGCGACAAAAGTTTCGACTGCGAGCCCTGCCGAAGGCGGCAGCACGATGGAGGCTGCGAGGATACCCTTGCGCACGCGATCCTGGCCGATCTCGCCGGCGGCATCGCATCCAGTAAAAACGAGATTTTCCGGCAGAGCCTTCGCTTCTTCGAGAGCTCGTCGTGCGCCGAGGGCCATCGCGTCATTTTGGCAACAGACCAAATCGAGAGGAGTCTGGCGCGACGTGGAAAGAGTGAGCCACTGCTTCACCGCTTGATAGCCGGTTTCTTCCGTGAAGCGTCCACGAATCATGCGGACCTGCACATTCGGCGGTTTAGTAGTTTGCATTCCGTGCGTGCGCTCTTCGACCGAGAAGTTTCCGGAGGGGCCCTGGATGTACAGTACGAGGCCGCCTTGTGGCAGGAAAGCCGCCATTTGCCGCGACTGGATGCGTCCAATCTCTCGCTGATCGGCGGTGATGCAGAAGCTGGGGAGCCTGCTGGAGGCGCGCAGTGTTCCGAGATAATCGACTTCCCGATTCACAACTGCCCAGCTCACTCCTGCCGAGATCGCAGCTTGTGCTACTTGCGTTAAGCCGGTGCCTGCAGGATGGCAAACTACTGCGTCGGGCCGAATCGTCGGAGGCGCCTGGATAGCTTCAAGGATCTGTTGGCCTTGATTGATGGCATCACCATCGGCGTAGACAACTTGGAGATCAACTCCAAGGCGCTGGGCTGCATCGTTGGCGACTCGCGACTGCTCACGCTGATACTCGTTGTCATTGCTGACGAGCGATACGAGCATTTTCAGCTTTTTCATGCGTGCGATAACAGCGATCCGCCAAGTGCGGGCGCCTGTTCGGTGAAAAATGAATATATGGGAATTTCGTCCCAAATGGACGTTACTCTGGTGACCCTGTGCCTACTTGCGTAACGGGGGCACAACTCATCAAAAGCCCAACATGATTATCCGAGAAGCGGTTCCCAGCGATACAGCCGATCTGGCTCGAATCCGAGCTGCCGAATGGGGATCGGAGCAATACTGGACACAGCGCATAGCCGGCTATATCGAAGGAAGGCTGCATCCGCAGAAGGCTTTGGCCCTACGCGTGGTCTTCGTCGCGCTGGAAAACGACGTAATCATCGGATTTGCCGCCGGACACCTCACCCGCCGATTTGACTGCGAAGGAGAACTGGAGTGGATCGACGTGGTGCGGGAACGAAGGAGGCAAGGCATCGGTTCCGAATTGGTACGAATACTCGCTAAATGGTTCGCCGAGCAACACGCCAAAAGAGTCTGCGTCGACCCTGGAAATTCATCAGCGCGACAGTTCTATGCTCGGCTCAACGCGCAGAATCTCAATCAGCATTGGATGTTTTGGCCCGATATCTCCCGTGTCCTGACGCCGAGTGCTAGCGAAGGCTCTGCTTTCGGGTGCTAAACTTTTCGACATGGCTGGCGAACGTCCGCGGACACTCCTCTGGATTCTGATCGGAGGTGGAGCGTTCTTCCTCTTCGCACTCGTGATCTTCTCCCTACTGTATTTCGGCCTTCGCGGCAACAATGGAGAGTTCGATGTGGGAGGCGGCGAGAAAATCGCCGTTATCGATGTTGAAGGCGTAATTCTGCAAGCCAAGCCATTTGTGGAGCAACTCAAGCGGTACGGAGACGATTCATCGATCAAGGCGATCATTCTTCGCGTCGATTCGCCGGGTGGCGGTGCCGCCGCTTCGCAGGAGATGTATGAAGCTGTGAAGCGCATGCGTGATCAGAAGAAAAAGATGATCGTCGCTTCCATTCAGACAGTGGGAGCCAGCGGCGCATACTACATCGCCTCTGGCGCGAGCAAGATCTATGCAAATCGCGCGAGTATTGTTGGCAGCATCGGCGTCATCGCTGAATGGGTGAACTACGGTGAGCTGCTCCGCTGGGCCAAGCTAAAGGAAGTGCTTTTCACCGCAGGAGAGCTAAAAGCGGCTGGCGATCCGGCCCGCGAGATGACTCCCGCCGAGCGCGATTATTTGCAGAGTCTCGTCAACGAGATGTACGGGCAATTCATCCACGACGTCGCAGACGGCCGCAAGCTGAAAGTGGACGACATTAAGCCACTCGCCAGCGGACGCGTATGGACGGGTGAGCAGGCAATCGGCCTAAAGCTCATCGACAGACTTGGTGGATTCCAGGATGCAGTGGACGACACCGCAAAGGCAGTAGGCATTCACGGCGAGCCATCGCTGGTGCATCCGGAGGAGAAGAAGCGCACGTTGCTTGATATCCTTTTTGGAGACGTGACGCAGCTCCTGCCGGCACAAGCACGTATGCTGCAGACGAATAATCCAACCTTCTTCTACCTCTGGCGCTAGGCGGGACGGCTATAAGCAATAGGCGATAAGCAATTAGCAAGCAACTTGGCAGGCTCAGCTTACCGCCTACAAAACTTATTTACCGTTTTGCAGTGCCGCGAACCATCTTCTTCACTTTGCGCTTTAGAGAACCGCGAGGGGCAGTGCGCTTGGCCTTCGGTGTTGCCTTCTTGCGAGCAGCGCGTTTTGCCTTCTTACGATCTTCTTTGCTGAGCGATTTTGTGTTTGCCATTGAGCTCCAATTGACATGAATTTTGGGTTTCTTGAGCTGTTCTTGGAATTCGTGATTTCACGACTGGCAAATCACCGAATCAGGAATCACCGAATTGAAATAGCAGGACGCGACCAGCTAGGTGTTTACGGCTTCGGTTCAGAGATGAACATCCTCACGATAATGCCACCGACAATCATTACGAGGCCAACCCACATGAGCACCTGGGCGACCCTAAAGGTTCTTAGCGTGTGCGCAGTCCGTCCCAGAATGAAACCGATGATGGCGATCGCAAGACCGCCCCAGCGCAACACATTTCTGAGCGATTGTTTGCTCACACGCGTTCAAGCTGTGCGAATTTCTCGACCAGCTTCTTCAGTCCAGCCTGCGGGAATTGTACCGTAATCTTGGCATCGTCTCCGTCGCCTTCACGCTTGTACACGGTGCCCTCGCCGTATTTCGGATGACGTACGCGCTGACCAGGACGGAACCCGCGCTTCCCGGTAGTTTCGGGAAGATCAATCTTCGGACGCGAGAACTTCTTGCCACGGGAGGCAAAGAACTCGGCGATGTTGTCGATCGACTGATACGGAGAGCCAGTCGAGGTGCGCTTGGTCGAGTAACTCTTCTCCGGCGAGAGGGAGCGCCCCAAGCGCTCGCGGTGTGCAGCGCTTTGATCTTCGTCTTCATAGGTGTAGTGGCTGCTCTCTCCATATTCTGCTGCGGCACTGCGACGGCGCGTTCCGGAGCTTCCGCCGATTTCTTCCATCAGCTGCGGTGGAATTTCTTCGAGAAATCGCGAGGGCACGCTTACATCCGGCAAATCGTTCCCGTAGCGCCGGCGAAAACGCGCGCGACTCAGAACGAGAGTATCCATGGCACGTGTCATGCCCACGTAACAGAGACGCCGCTCTTCTTCGATCTGTTCGGGATTGAGGAAGGTGCGCGAACTCGGAAACAGTCCTTCTTCCATTCCCGCCAGAAATACCAGCGGGAATTCGAGGCCCTTGGCCGAGTGCAGAGTCATGAGAGTAACCCGCGAGCCCTCTTCATATTGATCAGTATCGCTAACGAGTGCAGCGTGATCGAGAAACTCACCGATGGTCTCCGCGCGATCAGCGGAATCGCGCGCTGCATTCACCAATTCTTGCAGGTTTTCAATTCGGGAAAATGACTCCGGCGTAGCTTCCTCTTCGAGAACCTTCACGTAGCCTGTGCGATCGATCAGAAATTTGATGACCTCAGGCAGTGTGGCTGCGCCTCCAGGAGCGCGAAAGCCTTCTACGGCTACTGACTCGCTCGCCTGCTCCGGCTGCGGCTCAACCTCGCTCTCGGATTCGATCGATGTACCCTCATGATCGTCACCGCCAGCGAGCGGGCTGAAGGATATGGAATCATCGCTATCCGCGAAGAGCTCGTGCTGCTCATTGGATCCGAAATCGAAGCTGGTCTCGTCCTCGCCTTGATGTTCCTCGGCAAGAAGCTCAACGTCACGCGTATCGAGATGTACTCCTTCCCGGGTGCCGAGTGCCGAGTGCCCACTGCCGGTTTCTTGCCCCAGCTTGTCAACAAACGTTCCGCCCAGCATCGCGCGCGCGTCGTCGATGACCTGCTTGAATTCGCTTAACGCAGTTATGGCTCGTGCAGGCAGCAGTTTCTGCTCGATTACCTGCTCCATTGCACTCCACATGCTCACGCCGGTTTCGAGCGACACGCGTTCCAGCACTTCGAGCGTGCTCTTGCCGATGCCTCGTGTTGGAGTGTTTACTACGCGAAGGAACGCGATGGAGTCGTCGGGATTCTGAATTAGCTTGAGGTACGAGATCATGTCCTTGATCTCGGCGCGCTCGTAGAACGAAAAGCCGCCCACGACGTTGTACTTCAGCCCGTAGCGGCGCAGCGCTTCTTCGAAGAGTCGCGACTGTGAGTTAGTCCGATAGAGGATTGCCGTTCTACGCGGCTCTTCACCTTCGTCCGGTTCGCGCAGATAGCGCGCGATGTAGTCTGCTGCAAAGAGCGCTTCGTTTTCACCGTCTGGAGCTTCGTAGTAGTAGATCGGCGTGCCGCCCTGACGGTCAGTCCATAGGCGCTTGCCCTTGCGCTGCTTGTTATTCGCCACGACAGCTGATGCACCTTCGAGGATGTTCTGCGTCGAGCGATAGTTCTGCTCGAGGCGGATGATTTTCACCTCAGGAAAATCCTGCTCAAATTCGAGAATATTGCGGATGTCAGCGCCACGCCACGAATAGATCGACTGGTCTTCATCGCCTACGACGCAGACGTTGTGGTGCTCACCGGCAAGCAGCTTCATCAACTCATATTGTGGACGGTTTGTGTCCTGGTACTCGTCAATCAGCAGATATTGATAGCGCTGGTTGTAACGATGTCGAACCTCGGCAGAGGTCTTCAGCAGGCGCACGGCTTCGAGTAGCAGATCGTCGAAGTCCAGAGCGTTAGCCTTGAGCAGTTCCTTGCGATAGATCTCGTATACGTGGGCGATCCGTTCCGTGTCTGGATCGGCGGATTTGAGATACACCTCCTGGGGATTGAGCATGTGGTTCTTAGCCCAGGAGATTCGGCCCAGGACGGAGCGTGGAGTCAGCTGTTTATCGTCAATGCCGAGGCGGCGAATGGCCGCCTTTACCAGCGCCTGCTGGTCGGCCTCGTCATAGATGGCGAAGTCTTTCGTAAGACCCTGGCCATTGACGCGCAACGCCTCAATGTCCCGTCGAAGCAGGCGGACGCAGAAGGAATGAAACGTTGAGATCCGAGGCTGAGCGACCGAGACATGCCCAATGAGTCGATTCACGCGGTCGCCCATCTCGGCCGCAGCCTTGTTGGTGAAGGTCACAGCGAGGACAGAATCGGGGGCAACCCCAAGATCATCAATGAGATGCGCGATGCGGTGAGTGATGACGCGCGTTTTTCCGGAGCCCGCGCCCGCCAGAATCAGAACCGGACCATCGACCTGCTCGGCGGCTTCTCGTTGCTGCGGATTAAGTTTACTGAGGTCCAACGCTCTCAGTTTACCGGAGAAGATTCATCCCACGAGTGCGGCCATTTACGCGGGCTTGCGCTACGACGGGTGGCTCAGTACCCACGCACGCGAAGATGCACACGAAGGTAATGGGAATCCCCTAAGTCACTGTTCCCGCAATACCTAGTCCGGCGCACAATACGGCCATGCAGATCAAGATGAAAGTGAACGGACGGGAGCTCGGCGCCGGAAGCCTCGACCTGCTGGTGCTCGATCAGGTCAAGCGCAAGATGCAGGACAAGGTCGCGGGCTTGGTTTGCTCAGAGCACCTGCAGCCGGCGATTTTGCAGGTGAGCGGCGAATCGTTGTCTGCGCTCAAGGTGCAGATTCAAGCATGCTGCGATCCTATGCGCCACCGCGTTGCAAAGGCGCTTGCCTAAATCAGTTTGGTGAGCTTCTTGTCGGTCAGGTGTTTCACGACCTTGCCCACATCCTGCGAATGCTCACGCGTGGTGACGAGGATTGCATCTTCGGTCTCCACTACAACAATGTTCTTCACGCCCACTGCGGCGACAAACTTCTTCGGCGCGTAAACGTAATTTCCTTCCGCATTCAGAACGTAGTGGTCCTCGGCATCAATGACGTTTGCACCAGCTCCGTTCTTACCCTGCGCTAGCTGATGTTCGAATAGCGCCGTCCACGAGCCAAGATCGTTCCAGCCGAAATCGGCGCGTAGGCAATATAGATTCGACGAATGCTCGCCTTTCGCCGAACGCGGTTCGAGCACTGCGTAATCGATGCTGATGTTCTCGCACTTGTCGTACATGTGCTCGAAGATCGACTGGAATTTCGATGTGCCCCAGGCTGCCGCGATTTCCTCGAGGTACGGCGCGGTTTCTGAAAGGTGCTCGCGCATGGCATTGACCAGCGTCCTTGCCGACCAAACGAACATGCCGCTGTTCCAGTAGTAGTTGCCGGCGGTTATGAATTGTTCAGCGCGCTGCTGGTTGGGCTTCTCGGTAAAACGCCGAACGCGAAACAGATCATCGCCGAGCTTCTCGCCGGCTTCGATGTATCCGTATCCGGTTTCGGGACGATCAGGGCGGATGCCCATCACCACCATGTTGTCGCCAGCTTCAGCCAACTCGATGGCTTCGGAGACAATCTTGCGAAAGACTTTCTCGTCTTTGATCACATGATCGGCGGGGAACATGCCGATCACTGCATCGGGATCCTCGCGCTCGAGCAGGAACGCCGCGAGGCCGATCGCCGGAGCGGTGTTGCGCGCCACCGGCTCGGAAACAATTTGCTTGCGGGGAACTTTCTTAAGCTGTCCGCTGATTACCTCGAAGACGTGCGTATTAGTGATGACCCAGAAATTTTCTTCGTCGGCAAGCGGCAGCAGGCGGGCGACGGTCTGCTGAATCATTGACTGGTCGCCATCGAGATTCAGGACCTGCTTGGCCATTTTGCGGCGGCTGCGCGGCCAAAATCGCGTACCGCTTCCGCCAGCGAGGATTACGGGATAGAAATGCGTGTTTTTGGTGCTCATGGGCAAGCTCTCATTATCAGACAAAACCTACGACTGAGCAGACATTGGGCAATCCCGAGCCAAGCCTGACGGAGCAAAACCAGCGACATCACCAAGCCGCAATCTAAAATGGCTGCGAAAAATGCCGAATTCTGCCCAAAATCGCGAAAATTCGCTACACCAGGGAATCTTCCAGGGACTCTACGGAAAATGGCCTTAACGTCGTGGTCACACCAGCGTATGAGGTCCTCTGAGAATAGCAACTGCATCGATGCGGAATGCTCAGGGAATTGAAGCTGTTCGAAAATTAGGCATAGGCGAACCCACGCTTGGCGAGTCTCTACTGCGCCGAACTTCCCTGCAGGGGAATATCGAAGTAAAACAGCTCCTGGCCTTCTCCATTCCGCAAGCCGGTGAACAGGATGTGGGAGCCGATCAACGGCTGCTCAACCCCGCTTACGTCGAAAAATAGGAAACCGGATTGAGTATTGTGCGGTTCGACTGCTTTCGCTTTAAAGATGAGGTAGTCGACTTCTTCGTCCGTGTTCTTAGGCAGGCGCTTCGGTTTTGAGCGCGGGATTGGGACTGGGAGCGGAATCCTCGAAGTTGCCGAATCGTGAGGCTCGGCTGAGTTCGCGATTGCGCGTTCTACGTCCTCTTTCGTCAGAGGCTCGCCTTTGGCCTTGCGCGCCGTGGTGAATTGAATCTTTGCATCGGCGAGTGAGATAGGTTGATCGCTGTCGTTGGTGATTACCAGGCGCACGGGCAGGATGCGATGCTCATAAAACTTCACGTGAAACACCGAATCCTTCTCTGGACCATAAGGATCGATGGCGATGGTTACGCCTTCGTCCTTGTGTGTTTCATGCTGGGAAAACTTCGCGGCGTGACCGGCAGTGGGAATCTCCGGCGGCTTGTAGTCGAAGGCATTTGCCGCAACAACGCAAAGCAGCAGCAACCCTGAAGGCCAAAATCTTCGTCGCGGCCCGATGCTCATCGTCTACACCGATGCAAAGAAGCCTTTCATGCGCTGCAGCGCTTCTTTCAAAATTGCGCCGCTGGTCGCATAGGAGAGTCGGATGTGTTCGCGCGTGCCAAAGGCTTCGCCGGGAACCGTCAGCACGTGCGCCTCCTGTAGGAGGCGATTCGCCACGTCGATGCTCGATTTCAGCCCGGAACGGCCGAGATAGGCAGAGACATTGGGATAAACGTAGAACGCTCCTTCAGGCCTGGCGCAGGTGACACCCGGAATCTGCTTGAGATCGGCCAGAACCTGATCGCGCAAGCGCACGTAATCGGCGCGAAATTCTGCGATGCAGTCCTGAGGACCTTCAAGCGCGGCAATCGCTGCCTTCTGCACGATCGAGACTGGGCTTGAGGTCGACTGGCTCTGCAGCTTGTTGATCTGATCGATGATCGGTTTTGGCCCAAGCGCGTAGCCCGAGCGCCAGCCGGTCATCGCATAGGTCTTCGATAGCGACCCAATGATGACGAGATGCTCGCGAGCTTCAGCAATCGAGCCGGCCGAGTAAACGTCGCCTGTGAAATTCAGATAGACGTAACACTCGTCAGAGATCACGTAGATGCCGCGCCGATGAGCCATGAGTACCACGTCACGGAAGTCGTCGCGATGCATCACAGCGCCAGACGGATTGCAGGGCGTGTTCAAGATGATAGCTTTCGTGCGTGAGGTGATTGCGCGCTCCACCATGCCTGCGGTGATGCGGAAATCTTGATCTTCGTCAGCATGGACGTAAACACATTTGCCGCCGGCATACTCGACAATGTCTTTGAACGAGACCCAATATGGAACTGGGATAATGACCTCGTCGCCGTGATCGACGAGCACCTGGATGGCATTGAACAGCGCTTGCTTGCCGCCGGTAGAGGCACAGGCCTCATCGGGCTTGTAGTCGGAACCAAAATCCGTCGCATGGCGTTTCGCTATGGCCTTGCGCAGTTCAGGGATGCCGCCCACAGCCGTGTATTTGGTGAAGTTCTGCTGGATGGCGACGATGGCCGCGTCTTTGATGTGCTGCGGTGTGTTGAAATGCGGTTCGCCCATGCCAAGATCGCTCAGATCGATGCCCTTAGCACGCAGCTTGGCGCCTTCCGCCGTCATCGCCATGGTCGCTGAAACTTCAATGCGGTTGAGCCGTGCGGAAAATGGACTGCTGACTGCCGTACTGGTTGCCATCGTTTTCTCCTGAGTTACCGCTTCTTCTCCTGAGTTACCGCTTCGCAGCCGAAGCTGCCGGGCCGAACTTCTTTTGCAAACGCTCTTCTACGTTCGCCGGAACGAGCTCGCGTACCGATCCACCGAGCCGGAACACTTCTTTCACCAGCCGTGAGCTCAGATAAGAGTACGCTTCGGCGGGCATCATGAAGATCGTCTCTACAGAGGAGTTGAGCTTGCGGTTCATCAACGCCATCTGCAGCTCATATTCATAGTCGCTGATAGCCCGGATTCCGCGCAATACGGCATTTGCCTTTTGCTTCATCACGTAATCCACAAGGAGGCCGGAAAATGTGTCCACTTTCACATTCGGCCAGCGCGAAGTAGCCTCAATGAGCATCTCGCGGCGCTCAGCCACGTTAAACAGAGGCTCTTTCTCCGAATTCTTCAGGATCGCGACCACCAGCTCATGAAAGATCTTGCTGCCTCGCTCGATCAGGTCGAGGTGGCCATTCGTGAGGGGATCAAATGATCCCGGGTAGATCGCTTTGATCTGCTTCATCGGAGATCGGAAGGCTTATAGCCCGATTGTAACTGCAGTTTTCACGACGGAGCCACGGGGAACACGGAGAAAACTCGGTGGCGCGGAGCACACGAATGGTCGGGTGGTTTGCTCGCACAGCTAAGGCTCCTTCGTGTTCAGCCCCGGTTTTCAGCGTGCTGTTCTTGCTGGGTACATTGAATCGCTAATTGCATCCCACCCAATGCCATTCCCACGGACAAGTGTGCAAACCTTTGCAGCGTTGATTTTTCCCGTTTGCGCGAGCGCAAATTTGGAACGTAAGAAAATCAGCGACTTACAGCGACGAAAGTTTGGTTCGGCAATTGCTATATAGGAGAAGCGAGAGGTCGTGAAGGCATTTGGGGGAGTGCTCAACGGTCTCGATGGAAATCTTGGGCCCGAATAAGTGGGGACCATAGAGATGAACGCCGGGGTGAACCAGCTCTGGCGTTTTCCATTTTGGCTGACGTTTTCGTCTTCACTTCCCCAGCCCCGATGCCATGCCCCTCATCGAATCATCCGACTTCTATTGCACTTTCTTCAGCTCTGCCAGGATTTCGTCTGCGGTTCTTACATCCGGTACTGAGCTACTGACTTTGCGATAAACTTCGCGGCCGTTGCTATCGACGATCAGAGTTGCGCGGAGCGCAATGTCTTCGCCGCTATGCCCTTTGGGGTGAAGCAATCCGTACTCGCGAATGATTTTTGCCTCAGGATCGCTGAGGACGATTACGTTCTCGTGCGCCTCATCTTTCCAAACCTTTCGCGTGTGGTCCATGTCATCGACGCTAATGGCGACCACACGCGCGTTCTGCGCGTCAAAGTCCGATTTCCGCTGCGCGAACTCGCGCAGTTGCTTCATGCAGAACGGTCACCAATAGCCCCGATAGAAGTAAAGAACTGCTTTGTGTCCACGGAGAGACGAGAGGGTAAAGTCCTGCCCATTCGCATCTTTCAGTGTAAAATCAGCCGCTTGTCGATTGCTCGCGCGGACAACCTGCGCCTTAGGGTAATGATAGAGCGCGAACGCTACGAACCCAGCCAGAACTAAAACGACAATTCCAATTCCAATCAAAATCTTCTTCAGCATGGCTGTGGATTCTGTGCCAGATCGCGCCAAATGTCCAGACGTAAGCGCCGCAATGTTCCCACTGTGCGAAGCTGCGTATAATTTTTGTTCGGGAAGAGAGGAACAATGAGCGCAGAGAACGGACACGCCAGCACGAAAATGATGAATGGTTATGAGGTCCCTAAGCCGCGGTCCGAGTGGCTGCGCCGTCGTCGAGATGAAGTCGAGAATAGCGACGGGAACTTTTCCCAGATGCACTATGCGCGTCGCGGCATCATCACGGAAGAGATCGAATATGTTGCCCGCAGGGAGAGGCTCGCTCCCGAAGTGGTACGCAGCGAAGTGGCTGCCGGACGAATGATCATTCCCGCGAACATTAATCATCCCGAGCTGGAGCCAATGGGGATCGGGGTGGCCTCATGCTGCAAGATCAATGCGAATATCGGCAACTCCGCTGTAACCTCGAATGTCGATGAAGAGCTTAAGAAGCTGCACACTGCAGTCCACTTCGGCGCTGACACGGTGATGGACCTCAGCACCGGCGGAGACATTTCCGAAATTCGGGAGGCTATCCTCCGCCATTCTCCCGTTCCTATCGGAACCGTCCCGATTTACGAGGCCATCAGCCGCGTCAAACGAATCGAAGATCTCACGCCGGAGATTTATCTCGAGGTCGTAGAGGAACAGGCTGCGCAAGGCGTGGATTACATGACCGTCCACGCCGGCGTGCTCATTCAGTACTTGCCGTTGGTTTCAAAGCGAATTACGGGAATTGTGAGTCGTGGCGGCGCGATACTCGCCCAATGGATGGCGCACCATCACAAGCAAAACTTCCTCTACGAACGCTTCGACGACATTACCAAGATTATGGCGAAGTACGACGTCTCGTATTCCCTCGGCGATGGGCTGCGTCCCGGATGCATCGCCGACGCCAGTGATGAAGCCCAATTCGCAGAGCTGGCTACTCTGGGGGAGCTTACGAAAAAAGCCTGGGAGCACGATGTGCAGGTGATGATCGAAGGTCCAGGTCATGTGCCCATGGACAAGATTAAAGAGCAGGTCGATAAAGAGGTTGAGCTTTGCTACGGCGCTCCGTTCTATACGCTCGGGCCGCTGGTTACCGACATCGCTCCCGGCTACGACCACATCACCAGCGCGATCGGCGCGGCGATGATCGGGTGGCATGGAGCGTCTATGCTCTGTTACGTCACGCCGAAAGAACACCTCGGGCTGCCCAATGACAAGGATGTCAAAGACGGAATCATCGCCTACAAAATCGCGGCTCATGCGGCTGATGTAGCACGGCATCGTCCGGGAGCTCGCGATCGCGACGATGCGATCAGCTACGCCCGCTATACCTTCGATTGGAACAAGCAGTTTGAGCTGTCGCTCGATCCTGAAACAGCTCGCTCAATGCACGACGAGACGCTTCCCGACGATTACTACAAAGAAGCCGGATTCTGCTCGATGTGTGGTCCGAAGTTCTGCTCGATGAACTACTCCAGCAAGGTGGACGAGTTCAACAAGCGCGTGCACGGCCTGCAGAAGCGCGATCTCAGCGGACTGATGCAGGAGAATCTGGTGAAGCTAGGTCGATCGGCGAGTTAGCCTTGTCTTCTTGTCATTCCGAACGCCTGATTTTGGCGGAGGAATCCCTATGAACTGCAAGAATCGCGGCACAAATGCGACTAGGCGATTGTAGGGATTCCTCACTCCTGCTCAGGCGAAAACCCGCGTCAGCCTGCGTTCGGAATGACAGTAACGAAAGGCGTCTAGACCGCCGTCGCCGCTTCTACGGCGACCGGCAGTTCCAGAATAAACCGGGCACCCACCGGCTGGTTTTCTTCCACACGAATCGAGCCGCCATGCTCCTGCATAATGCGGCTTACGATGTGCAGTCCCAATCCGGTACCACGCTTCTTGGTTGAGAAATAGGGGAGAAACAAACGTTCTTTGACCTCGGTGGTGATGCCGTGGCCTGTGTCCGCGACGACGATTTCGACTGCCTCCCGCGTCTCCACAACATTGGTTGAAATGTAAATCTCTTTCACTAGGGAATCCTGCAAAGCCTCAGCGGCATTGTCAACCAAATTAGCAATCGCACGCCGAATGGCGTCAGGGTCGGCGAGGACAGTTGGCAGGTTTGAGGCAAGCCGCGTGTGAATGCGAACGCCATCGAGCCGACCATGGAACAGCCGCAGCGCGCTGTCGATGATGGCGTTGATCTCGGTCGGTCGCGGCTGCGCTGTGGGAAAACGTGCCAGCGAGGAGAACTCATCCACCAGTTGACGAACCGTCTCTACCGCGTGGGAGATGGTTTCTGCGCACCCGTGCATCACCGCGACGGAGTTACGGTCAGGCGACGCGCCGCGATCGAGGTGTCGGCGAATGCGCTCCGCCGAAAGAGCAATGGGAGTAAGCGGATTCTTGATCTCATGCGCGACGCGCCGCGCAACTTCTCTCCATGCGGCCTGCTTCTGCGCGCGCAGGAGTTCCGTGAAGTCCTCGAAGACCAACACATAACCGAGCCGCTGACGGTCAATACGCAGCGACGCAACCGTGATGGCAACGTTGAGGTTGTCATTGCCCGACTGCAGCTCGAATTGGCTAGTGGTGTTCCCCATACGGTCGGCTTTACGCATGAGATGAATGAGCTGCGTGGAGATTTCCGTGCCGAAGATATCGCGCAGCGATGCGCCTTCAAAGTTCTCCGGAGTTAAGTTGTTATTGTCTTTTTCGCGAAAACGGAGCAAACGAATGAATGCGGGATTTGCCTGTCGAATCTTTCCTGCACCATCGAGTGAGAGAACACCTGTAGGAATGTTTTCGAGAATGATTTCAGTTTGACGACGTCTCTTCTCGATGTCGGAATTTGCCTGGGCAAGCTCCCGGGTGGAATGCTCGATCTTTTCGCGACTGTCTTCCAGATCGCCGGCCATACGGTTGAACGACGCCACAAGTTCGCCAAGTTCATCGGCGGCAGCAACGGCAACACGATGAGAGAAGTGCCCCTGCGATAGTTCTTCCGTAGCTGCGGCCAAAGCAGCCACTGGTCGGGTGACAAGCTTCGAAATAAAAAGCGACAGCCAGGTCGCGGCGAACAGTACCAAGGCCGTAATCAAGAGCAAGAGAAGGATATATGTTCGTCGCAGCGCCTTGCGATTCGATCCGAGCGCCTGGTAATTACGCTGGCTCTCCTCGATCTGGTTCATCGTTGCCGCAAAACTTTCCGGCAAAGGAATGGCCGTGATCACAGCGCCGGCGCTGCCGACTGTGCTCGACGCAACTACGTAGTCGGCATTTCCCCACTGCAGCCGATGAGTTGTTTGCAGTGCCTGAAGTAGCGGCTCACGTAGCTCGCTCCATACGGATGGAATGTTGATGGAAGCTGCGGGAGCATGATCGCGGAGAACAATGGAGAATCCTCCTTGTAGTGCGGGTTCCCCCTCGCGAAGCGCCATCGTCGCTGCGGAGAAATCGCCAGACTGGAACGCGTTCTGGATTCTGCGGTTGCCCGCGAGTGTCTGCGCTTCGGACTGCGCGTTCGCCTGAGCGTACTGGACGAGGAGTCCCGCTACTTGCTCGGAACTCTCGCTCAAGTTCTGCACAGGTGAAGAGAACCAGCGGTCGATCGACCGATTCGTGAGCAGGTAGGTGAACAAGAACATGAAGAGCGCGGGAGTGAAGGACATCAGCAGCGCCCCGAAAACCATCTTGGTGCGGAACTTTGAGCCAAGGACCCCGCCTCGCCGCTCCGCCAGCAGCTTAAGGAGGTTGCGCAGCAACACAAAGGTAAGCGCAACAAAAAGAAGAAACACGAGAGCCGAGAGTGCCGTCAGCACCAGGGTCTGCTGCACGCTGCCAGGGTGGAGGAAGGTGAGATTGAAGGTCTGCTGGGAGATTAGAACCAAGAACAGCAGAAAGATCGCGATTCCCAGGCCAATGATGAGCCCTTTGCGCCGCGAGCGGTTCTGATCGTTGCCAGGCACAGGTGTTTGAGCAAATTACAAATTATAGGACTGGCAGGAAATCGCGCACGAAGCCTGGACAAATCCAGCTACTCTGGATTCCAACCCGCGCCTGCTGCTTTGCGTCTTAGAAGCAGAGATGCACCTGCGCGCCACCATCGCGGTCATCGTGAATTTCCTCCTTATAGGGGCACTCACGACCTATGGCTTTCGGCTGTTCGCCGACTATCACGCGCGCGGGCGCTGGGCCAAGAACGTAACGAACCTGTTGGCTGGAGTCGGCCTGATGTTGCTCGCTCTTGCCCTGCTGCTGACCCCGACGAATGCCGCTATCTTGCAGCAGATCGCACATACAAAGATGGCACGAATCCTACTTTGGGCCAGCAATACCCTGCTCCTGGCTGCGATTGCAGCCTTTGGAGTGATTACCTACAGTCGCCCGCTGCGGCTCTGGCATGAACGCAAAATCGAAAGAGACCTACGGCGTGAACTTCCCAAGATTCCCTAACGCTCTGCCCAGGAAAGGTTCTCCCGACGATCGCGGCAAAGTAGTGAAATTTCCGGCGACCGAAGGAGAAGCTCGCCCGAAAAAAGGGTGGAACGTTTGGCGGCTCGGCCCGGGGATCGTTACCGGATCAGCAAATCTCGATCCGTCAGCCGTGGTGACCGCAACGATAGCTGGGGCCGCGTTCGCTCATTCGTTGTTCTGGGTCGTTTTCTTGATCGTTCCGTTCCTGCTGGCGATCTTTTCAGTTACCAGCCGTATCGGTGTGCAGACTGGACAGGGACTACTCGATCTTGTCCGCGAGCACTATGGTCGCAAATACGCGATTACCGGCGCGGTACTGACTATCGTTACCAACTTGGCAGTTGTGATCGCCGACATCATGGCTGTCTCGGATGCATGCTCGATCCTGACGGGTCTCTCGCGAATGTTTTTCGTCGCGGCAACGGCCTTTTTTGTCTGGTACATCCTGGTATTTCAGGATTATCAGAAGATTACCCGAGCGCTGGTGATCTTATCCCTCCCGCTCTATCTCTACGTGGCTGCGGCAGTGCTAACGCATTCCAGAATTGGGAACCTTCTTCACGATGTTTTTCTGCCGCGCATGCAGGCTACACCTGAGTACGCGGAAAACATTGTTGCTCTCTTCGGATCGTTCCTTACCCCGTACATCATCATTTGGCAGACAAGTTCGCGAAGCGATCCCGAGCACGAGCACCACGCAGCAGATTCGGTGCTTTCGACGGCGGTCACATTCGTGCTTGCATGCTCCATCATGATCGCCGCCAGTGCCGTACTGCATTTCGAAAATGCTCCGGAGATGACTACCCGCCAGGCGGCTGAGGCACTGCGGCCCGCTGTGGGCGACTGGGGACCTATTGTGTTCGCGATCGGCATCATCGGATCCGGTATGGTTGCTCTCCCTGTACTGACGGCGTCAATGTGCTTTGATCTGGCGCAGGCAGTCGGCTGGAAGTCCGGATTGAGTGAGAAGCCGTGGGAGGCCAAGCGGTTTTACGTGCTGATCTCGGCGGCGGTATTCGTCGCAGCCGGTGCGAATTACCTGCGCATCAATCCGGTGACGGCTCTCTACTGGTCGATGGTTCTGGCGGGAACGATGCTGATTCCTACGCTAATTTTCATCCTCCTCATTTCTAACGATCGACGCATCATGCGGACGGTGAACACGCGCTGGCAGAACTTCTGGTTGGGCGCAGCTACAGGTGGCACAGCCGCGGCCGGTTTGATCTACGTTCGATACAAGTTGTTTTAGGCGAATCAGCCTCATTCCGAAACGTCGGTTTTGCTCGAAGGGATCACTAAAAACTGAGGAGTGACAAATATGCTGCTATCGGGTCCAACCCTGATAAAATCAAGCTATTCATGCATGCCGACCTTGAAGGGTTAATCAAACTCGAGCAGGTCGATCGCGAGATCGGCCGCCTTTCCGCCGAAGTGGCAGCGCTGCCCAAGCGCGTGGCGGAAATCGAACACCAGCTCTCAGACGCGAAAAGCAAAGTTGAACAAGCTAAAACGGCGATCAAGTCGCAGGAGCAGAAGCGTCGCAGTCTGGAATCGGACATACAGTCTCATCAACAAAAGATCGGAAAATTCCGGGATCAGTCGCTAGACGTAAAGACGAACGAACAGTACAAGGCGCTGATGCACGAGATCCAATTCGCCGAGCAGGAGATCCGGAATGCCGAAGACAAGATTCTTGAAATCATGGAAGGCGCCGAACTATTTGATCGGCAGGTGAAAGCTTCGGAAGCTGAGCTGAAGACACAGTCGCTCCAGGTAGACAGAGAAAAGGAAGAAGCCCGGGCTCTCACAGCCAAGGACGAAGCGCGATTGAAAGAGCTTCAGGTCGAACGTGGGGGTCTGCGGTCTGGAGTTAGTGGCAGTCTGCTCGACCTATACGATCGTGTCCTCAGAGCGCGCAAGACGGCACTGGCCGAAGCGCGCGAACAACGCTGTACCGCGTGTTTTGTTTTGCTACGTCCGCAGAAGTGGAACGAGATTAAGGCAGGGCAAGAAGTCATGACTTGCGATAGTTGCGGACGCATCCTCTTTTACAATCCTGCCCATGAACCACCTCCACCGGCGCCGAAAAAATCGAAGAAGACCAAAGCCACTGCGGAGCAAGAAGCTCCTGCTGAGATTCCCGAAGCGGGAGACATTCAGCTTTCTGCGGATCAGCTTTCCTGATATACGGCGAACCTCGTCGAAATACGCTATCCTGTCATGCCGACCGGGGATTGAGACCTCGCTTTAAGCAAGTTCAACAACTTGTCCGGGAGGCTTATGATGTCTGCCCCCTTGACCATGAGCGCGTCTGCACCCGACGGCCGCCACTCACCAGGCGAGATAGGGAATGCCGTCAGGATGGCTATTACTGGCCGGGGATCGAGCTGACGTGCAGCGTGAACGACCTCGAAGCCAGCAGTGGCAGTTTCCATGCGCATGTCTGTGAGGACAACGTCAAACGGCTGCTGAGACAACAACGATTTGGCTTCCGCCGCCGACTTGGCACTATGCGGCTCGAAACAAGAGAGTTCCAACACGGACTTTAGCAGCCCAAGGATTGCTGATTCATCATCTACGATAAGAATGCGAAACATCAGTGTACGAGTATGCTTCCGTTCTTCGCATGAACGTCTTCGGCGTAGCTGGCGCGGCCGGAGATCGCGTCGGCGGTCGCTTCCTTGAGAGCGACGTTGATTCTCTCGACTGCTTCATTCGCGAGTTGTGATGCATCTTTGTCGCCGGATTTCTGCACCGCAAGGCAAAGCGGGAAGACGGCATTGCGTACATGGTGATTGAGCTCCGAGACAATGGCCGCGCGTGACATGGCGCTTGCAAAATGCACCTCTTCCTGGCGCAACTGAATCGCGAGGCAGACGATCATAGAAGTAAGGGCGGCAACGAGGTCGCCAAGCATCACGTGAACCAGTAGAGATTGATCGTGCGGCACAATCATCCAATGAATGCTGGCAGCTATGGCTCCCACCACGAGACCACAAAAGATAGCCACGAAGATTTTCCCGAGGTTGGAAGCACGCCTCACAAGTTCGTTCCTGCCTTTCCCGGCCAGAGGAAGAGACGAGTAGCGTAAGGAGCTTTGATTTTAGCTACGACGAAGGGTTTTGGCTCACCGTGGGCTTTGTGAGCCGCGGATTAAGAGCCTTAGTGTAGCACGCTAAATAGCGCCAAATATGCATAAATCCAGAGTAGAACGATGCAGACGACGCATCCCTTCGCCAGCGAAGTGAGATGCTGATTCTTTGCAGCGTGCTGCTTCGGTTCTACACTAGGTTGTGTTCTGGGAGACCCCTTTGTGACGATTGCGCAAACATTGAAAAGCTACGTTCTATGGACCCATCCGCGCGGCGGGATTCACTATGACGTCATGGTGACCATTATCCTTGCCTTTATTTTCCTCACTCCCCGCAATCTTTTTAAGGACAGCCCTAGTTCTCGTCCGCTGCATCCCACCGAAATTGTCGTCAGACAGGATGGGCCCAGTAGTTTTATCTATGACATCAATGCGTCGGCAATTTCCGCAGACGATCCGGATATAACCTCCGCTCTGCACAGAGCGCTTGAGCCGGTAACGGGAAACATCGAAGTCTCGCGATATTCCGAGTTGCGCGATACTTCAGGCAAATTGACGGGTTATCGTGTGTGGGGCCATCGCTAGCGCGATCTTATGAAACTTTTCTTTAACCACCCCTACGCAAACTCACGAAAGAGCGCACGACTCGGAATCTGCTGCTCAGTGTTGCTGCTGCTTTGCCCATTGGTAAACGGTCAGAGTAAGAGTTCGGGTTCGGGACAGACTGCGTCCACACTCGAGGGTGTGCTCGCGCAGATGGATGCCGCAGCTGCACAGTTCCGCAGTGCGCAGGCAGACTTCACCTGGGATCAATTCCAGAAAGTAGTCAATGAGACTGACACGCAGAAAGGCGTCGTTTATTACCGCCGGAACAACAAAGGCGAAACGCAGTGGGCGGCAAATATTCAGTCGCCAGACCAGAAGTACATGGTCTTTACCGATGGCAAAATACGAATTTACCAGCCGAAAATTCAGCAGGTGAATGAGTACGATGCGGGCAAGAATCGGGCCGAGGTGGAGAGCTTTCTCGTTTTGGGATTCGGTGGGAAAGGGCACGACCTTCAGAACCAGTTTGATATCAAGTTCGAAGGCAACGAGGACGTAGATGGAGTCCGAACTGCCAAACTAGACCTGACGCCAAAGTCGGCGAAAGTCAAGAACATGTTCGATCACATCATCATCTGGGTCGATGCGACGCGCTCAGTCTCGCTGAAGCAGCAGGCCTTTGAACCTTCCGGCGACTACCGCTTAGCTCATTACTCGAACATCAAATTAAATTCGAAAATCCCCGACGACGTATTCAAGCTTCACACGTCTGGAAAGACAAAGACTGTGAAGGGTAGCTAGCGGCGATTCTGATCTAAAGCGATTCCCAGGCGATCATGGCTACATCATAAAAACATTCGCACCGTGCAGCAAAGTAACGAATGTCACGGCAGAGCGTTACTGCCACGTATCTCGTCGTACCTCGGGCTATGCGCCTTCTCCCACTGCTCGAACCGGTTCTTGACGCGGCAATAGTACAACTTCCGTTTCCGGGCTGAATTCCAAAAGCAAATCTTGCAGCGATTTTTCCTCAGCGGCCGCGGGCATCTTCGACACTACCGCGTAGGCGGGCTTGTATTGTTTGGCAAACTCCAGGGCTGCCGCCGGAGTACGAGCGATGAGCAGGCACCCATCGCTGCCTGCTAACTCCATCGCCGAATCGCGGACCGCAGTCGAGTCGCTGTCGAGCAGCAGGACGAACTTCGCTGTTTTGTTCATGTGCATTGGTTGTTCCCTGTCAATAAAGGAACAACCAATCCGAAGCCGCAGCCCGGGGAGAAGCATTCCTCTACGCAAACTCGTCCAACGCTACAGGACGACGCGGGTTGAGCAAATCCAACCAACGTGGACGTCGAACGGGGTTGCAAATCGGAATTGCCCAATCTGCATCTTCCGTTCTACTCTTGGGCAAGCAATCCAGAGTTGATTTCTCTTTTCTGTGTACCGTATGGCACACGGCTCGAAGTTTCTGCGCTCACCAAACCGGAGCAATCCTGAGATTACAGACTCGTTTTGTGTCGACTGCCAGACCTTCGTGGGAGCATCCCCCCGCACTACTCTGCTTCGCTTGATGGAAGAAGCGCATGCCTGTCCGCACGATCAGGAAGATAGCAAGTCACGGGCGGAAAAAGGCAAGCCAGGAAAACGAAATACTTCGCGTACCACAAAACGAGAGAAGTAGAGGACCTCAGCGTTGCAGCGTGGTCCTAAGGTGTCGCACTTAGTACCTGGGGAGAGGTTGCTGCTGGCGCTGAAATTCAGGGCGAAGACCCGCCATAATTGCTAAAATTGTGAGCGTCTCCTGACATTCGGAAGCGTTTTATTCTGATCGAACTCGCACCCTCGATTCTCTCGGCGGACTTTGCTCATCTTGCCGACAATGTTCTGGCTGCGATCAAGGGCGGAGCTACGATAGTTCACCTCGATGTGATGGATGGGCATTTTGTGCCCAACCTCACGATAGGTCCTCCCATTGTGAGGTGGTTGCGTCCGGTGACCGATGCGATTTTCGACGTTCACCTGATGATCGAGAATCCGGATCAGTTCATTCCCGACTTTGCCGCAGCCGGTGCAAACTGGATCTCAGTACATCAAGAAGCCTGTGTGCACTTGAATCGGACCCTGACGCTGATCAAGGAGCACGGCTGCCAGCCCGGTGTCGTAATCAATCCAGCCACTCCGGTCGAGACCCTCACCGAAGTGTTGGACATGGTCAACTTGGTGTTGGTTATGTCCGTCAATCCCGGATTTGGCGGCCAAAAATTCATTCCCGGCGCACTACACAAGATCGCCAAGCTGGCCAGGATGCGCGAGGAGCGCGGACTTAACTTCCGCATCGAGGTGGATGGCGGAGTCGCTCACGACACAGTCGCGGACGTAGTTCGTGCTGGAGCGGAGCTGCTGGTTGCCGGCAGCGCCATCTTCGATGGTCACAACGTCACGGCGAATGCCCGGGATTTGCTCAAGGCAGCAAACGAAGCGATTCCGGATTCGAGACTGGCAGGAGTAGTAAGAACTTAAGCTACGCAGCTGCGGAGCTTCACAGCCAAGGATTTTATGATTCATCGCAGTACCAAAATTGCACTTGCCCTGGGAATGGCCGTGATGGCGGCAGGTTGTCATCACAATAAGGTCAACAATCCTATTGCGAACGTTGATTCCAAGCAGCCCGACAAGGTCCTCTTCGATCGAGCGATGGACGCGATGAAGCACGGCAAGTACGACGTCGCGCGCATCACTCTGCAGACGCTGATCAACACCTATCCCGATTCGGAGTTCATCGCTCGCGCGAAGCTGGCAGTCGGAGACTCGTGGTACGCCGAAGGCACCACGGCCGCGTATCAGCAGGCCGAAGTAGAGTACAAGGACTTCATTACGTTCTTCCCCAATCTGCCCGAGGCGGCCGAGGCGCAGCTCAAGATCGCCAACATGCATTACAAGCAGATGGAGAAACCGGACCGCGACTACACGCACGCCATGCGCGCGGAAGACGAGTATCGCCAGCTTATCCAGCAATTCCCAGACAGCAAGCTGGTGCCGCAAGCGAAGCAACGGCTGCGCGAAGTCCAGGAGGTTCTGGCCGAGCGCCAGTACCAGATCGGCTACTTCTACTATCTACGCGAATCGTACCCAGCTGCCATCGCGCGACTAAAGACGCTCACTGACACGTATCCGCTTTATAGCGGATCTGACGATGCGCTCATGATGCTCGGTCGTGCCTATGAGGATGAAGGAACGCTGATCAAGAACAGCAAGCTTGCCGAGGCGACCAAGGTCCGCATGATCCATGACTACCAAAACGAGGCGGCAAAAGAATACGCACGCATTATCGAACGCTACCCCCTCAGCGATAAGGCGAATGACGCGCGCGCTCGGCTTAAAGATCTAGGTAAGCCGGTCCCAACGCCCACTCCCGAAGCGATTGCCGAGTTCAAGGCTGAAGAAGCAAGCCGCTCGGAAATTGGAAGGTTTAGTCACGTGATGTCTAACTTCCACAAAGCGCCGGAGGACGTGAAGCTTGCTCCAAAAGTTGGTGAACCCACTCTTGTAGATCCAAATCCTACGAGCGCTCCGCAGATCATTCGTAGCGCCACAAGCTCTGCTCTGGGAACGAATCAGGGCGGTGGAAGCAACGTCAGCATCGAAAAGGTCACACCCGATCAGAAGACCAGCGATCCGATTCCGCGCTCTGACAGCTCAACGACAACGTCCCCCCAGCAGGCTGCTCCGGCAACAACCGCGCCTGCAACCAATGCTCCGGCATCGGTTCCTGCGGCATCGAGCGCTCCGGCAACTGCTCCTGCCGCCAATACTCCAGCCGGCAACGATCCCAGCATCGGCGAACTAACCCCGAACATGGGCACGGCGGGCGCAGCCGCGTCTACAACGTCCAATGCGTCCACGACGTCCACCGGGTCCGCGACGTCTGGCCAGCCACAGACCGGCACAGGCTCGCCAGATGCAAACTCAACTCCGGCCAGTGGCGCTGCAGCCTCGCAAGCACCCCTTCCCGCACCAGCGCAGGTGAACGAAATCCAAAACGGAACTGGCTCAGACGCGAGCGCAGCGAATTCGTCAACTGCGAACTCCTCAAACGACGACAACAGCTCTTCGAGCAAGAAGAAAAAGAAGAAAGGCCTTAAGAAGCTCTTCTAAATCACGACCACAACTCGGCTCGTATGCAGTAGCGGATGCGTATACTGCCCAAATTCCTGTTGCTGCAGACGATGCTGGAAGCCCCATGCGCGGCAGGGCCATGCCCTAACGATACCTACCCAAGCCCATGCTCCTGCGGGTAAAACAAGAGGACATTCCCATTCACAGGAGAGTCTTCCGATGTGGAGCCCGTCACGTCCGAATAACAGTTCCCAGCAGCCCTCCCCACAGGAATCGCCCAGCGCTTCTGCTCCTCGCAGCACAGCGCCAAGCATTCAGCCGTACAAAGATGGTGGCACTTACATCGGCAAGTCGATTGTGATTAAGGGCGAGCTGAGCGGCGATGAGCCGATCCAGATCGACGGACGCGTGGAGGGGCCAATTTCCTTGCACGAAGGTCGAGTAAACATCGGACGCGAAGCCTCCGTAAGCTCAAACGTTCGTGCAGGAGAGGTCATTGTTCGTGGAACCCTGGAAGGAAACGTTACCGCTACCGACCGCGTTGAGGTTCACACCGGCGGATCGCTAACCGGCGATGTCATGGCGGGACGCGTAACCGTCGAACTTGGCGCGTTCTTCCACGGGAAAGTGGACATGAAACGCATGGATCCCAAAGCGCACATCGAGATACCGCCCGTGCGGGAATCGAAGCCAAAGGCGAAAGAGCTTGAGGAATCGCACGCTCTAGCATTGCGATAATCGAATTTACAAACACCAAGCATTGAAAGGCGGGCACTACTGCCCGCCTAATTTTTTGCTTCAGGTATCTACGACGCGACTTCTGCCAATTCGGGAATCTCGGATTCCCTCTCGGCTCCCGCCAGCTCAAACGCGGTGTGTCGGCGTGCCACCAGCATGTAAATTGACGGCACGACAAACAGCGTGAAGACGGAACCGATGATCATCCCGCTCACCAGCATGATGCCGATGCTGTTGCGAGCTCCCGCGCCAGGTCCCTTTGCGAGAACCAGCGGGAAGTGGCCGACGACCGTTGCCGCCGTGGTCATCAGGATCGGACGCAGTCGCGTAGTTGCGGCTTCGATCACCGCGGCCAGCTTGTCGCGTCCCTGCTCCTG
>CAYZHX010000041.1:17389-28604 GCA_964476905.1 uncultured Terriglobales bacterium | reverse complement strand
GATGCCGATTACGGTCGAGTGGGCCGGCGAACTGAAGTCAACATAGTGCTGGTGTATATGCGTGATGAACTTCGAGTTTTTGTATGAGCCCAGATTGCCCTTACCGCGACCGGGACCGAGACGATATCCAATCGAGCCGAAAGATGCGCCCAGATCAGTGACCACATAGAACTGCCGACCCGATTGCTTGTCTTCGTAGATCGCGTTGTTCTCGTCTTTGACGTCCCAGTTGTTGATCAGGGACATCATTACGCGGAGCCCGTTAAACTCTCGCGTTCCCGAGAGGGGATTCTCCCGCCAGTGCCACTCGTCACCTTTGTCAGTGTGTTTTGGGGAATGCTTGAGGCGAGCATCGCGAGCTTCTCCCGCTTTAATCAGGTTCTGTCCACGCTGCAGATGCTTGGGGAGGCCGTCGATCTTCAGCTCGGGTTCCAGGTAATCTTCGTCAGTGAAATACCCAACTGCCCAGAGCAGCCTCGTAGCAACTGTCTCCGGACGCGCTTCTACACCCAGCTTGACCTTCCACTTCTTTCCGTCCTGATCTCGTACATCGAATTTCGGATTCGAACCTTTTACGTCTTCCTTCTCAAAGACCACCGGCGGACGCGGCTGGCCTTTTTCGCCCCCCGAGCCATAAAGCAGGTTCTTGGCAGAGATATCGCCTGGATCGGTCCAGATAAGAGCTTTTGTTGTGGTGGCTGCGTCCTCTCCAAGGGCAGGACTTGCCAGAAGAAGCGAATAGACCAGTAAGGCCGCAGTTAGGTTCTTGCGCATGCAGGTGGTCAGAAATCGCTCTCCCGGGCAGTTTCTGAAGGTTCCATGGTGAAATCCAGCAGTAACTTTAGATAGCCAGAGCACCTGATTCGGCTGCTTAGACCGCAAAACTTCACGACGTACGCGAAGCTCTGTCTCCTTGTTTGTGAGAACTTCATGGCCTTCGCTTGCGCTACTCTCGCATTTTTCAGCATCCAAGCAACTCAGGAGAGTTCTGCTGCGTGAAGCTGCTGGTTCAGCCTGGAGATGGAATTAAGCCACTGGTAAAGGCCATTGAGCGCGCGAAGAGCTCTGTCCAGATCGTCATCTTCCGTTTCGACCGGCTGGAGATCGAAAAAGCTCTCGAAGACGCCGTGAAGCGGGGAGTCGCCGTCGACGCGCTAATCGCGTTCACCAACCGAGGTGGAGAAAAGAACCTTCGCAAGCTGGAGCTACGCTTCCTCGATCGCGGCGTCACGGTAGCCCGTACAGCCGACGACCTGGTTCGCTACCACGGCAAGATGATGATCGTCGATGGTAAAGAGCTCCACCTGCTCGCCTTCAACTACACGCAGATCGACATCGAACGAAGCCGCAGCTTCGCGGTGATCACGCACGAGAAGGAACTGGTCAAAGAGGCTGCTCGCCTGTTCGATGCCGACAGCAAACGCCGCAAATTCAGACCTGGTTCGTCCCGCTTCATCGTTAGTCCCCTCAATGCGCGCAAAGAGCTCACCAAGTTCATCCAGGGAGCTAAGAAAGAGCTGCTGATCTACGACGTGAAGATCACTGACCGCGAGATGCTCAAACTCCTTGAGGACCGGGCACGGGCCGGACTCGAGGTTCGAGTGATCGGGAAGATGGCTCGCCACAGCAGTCAGATCGCAGTCCGCAAGCTGGAGAAATTACGCCTTCACACCCGCACAATGGTGCGCGATGGCAAAGATGCCTTCATGGGCAGCCAGAGCCTGCGCGAACTGGAGCTGGATTCGAGGCGCGAGATTGGCATCATCTTCCGGGATGCCGAAATCGTCAAACAGATCAACAAAGTCTTTGAAGAGGATTGGAAGACTGGTGTCGTCGCAACAGGCGATGAAGCCGATGACGTCGAGAAACCGCCTGCAGCCAAGGTCGCGAAGAAGGTAGCCAAGACGATCACCAAGGTTCTACCGCCTATCGCGCCTGTGGTACAGGATGTGATCAAAGAAGTGGTCCCTTCTGAGAATGGTTTCGACATCGATCACGAGGAGATAGAGGAATCGGTGAAGATCGCAGTGAAGCAGGCCGTCAAGCAAGCGGTTCGAGAAGCCGTAGAAGACGTCGTAGAACAACAACGCGAGCCGGAGGCGTGATGAAGTCTATCTTCACGAGTGAGACAAACAGGCGCGCAGGAACTCGCAAGAGACTTGCCGCGAGTCTTGCCGCCTTGGCCCTCGCCTCCACGTTTGCATTTGCACAAGCAAAACCTGCGCAGAAGGTGAATCCTCAGGCTGCAACCTCCGCTGACTTCGAAAAGCGCGTCGCTGACTACATGAAGTTGCGTCAGTCGGCTCAGTCTGGACTGACCACGCCCAAGAACACCCCGTCACCAGCACAATTGACGGACTATCAGCATCAGCTCGCGGATCGCATTCGCAGTGCGCGATCTCAAGCGCAGCAAGGCGATCTCTTCAGTCCACAGGTTGCAGATCTCTTCCGGCAGTTGGTTTCGCAGTCAATCAATGGTCCTCAGGGTGTACAGATCCGCAAGAGTTACGAACGCGCCGAGCCGGTTCGCGGTGTGCATTTGGAAGTGAACCAGGCCTACCCCGATGGATTACCGTTACAATCTATGCCACCGTCGCTTTTGCTGAATCTGCCCAAACTGCCGAAGGAGTTGGAATACCGCTTTGTCGATCACGAACTCATTCTTCGCGACATCGCCGCTAATCTCATCGTAGATTTCATTCCTGATCTAACTACGCCAAGCACGAAATGATTCGCAAGCTCGTCCTCGCCACACTCATCGTCGTAGGTGCAGGAGCACTCGCATTTCGCTTAGCCCCATCGCCCACGCCCACGTTGACGCAGGTTCCGGTTGCTTCCCAGCAGCAGCTCGAACTCAAGCTTCCGCTCGAGCAAAAATCCGTCCGCTTTGCCGTTATCGGAGACAACGGGACCGGGGAACAGCCGCAGTATGAGGTCGCCGCCGAGATGGAAGCCTACGAGAAGGTCATTCATTACGACTTTGTCGTCATGATGGGCGACAACATCTATGGCGGACACAAGCCCAAAGACTTCGAGCGCAAATTTGAAACACCGTATAAGCCACTGCTCGATGCCGGCGTTAAGTTCTATGCCTGTCTAGGCAATCACGACAACTCCGACGAGACGCTTTACAAACTCTTCAACATGAATGGGCAGCGCTATTACACGTTCAAGAAAGGTGACGTGCAATTTTTCGCGCTCGACAGCAACTATATGGATCCCACGCAGCTCGATTGGATCCAGCAGCAGCTAAGGGAATCAAACGCCAAATGGAAAATCGCGTACTTTCACCATCCCCTTTATTCGGACGGGCGCTTCCATGGGGCTGACGTTGATCTACGCAATCAACTCATGCCTATCTTCGAGAAGTACGGTGTGAACGTCGTGATGTCAGGCCATGATCACGTCTATGAGCGTTTCAAGCCTGAAGGGGGTATTTACTTTTTTCTTGTAGGCAATTCCGGCGAGCTTCGTTACCACAATCTGCGACAAGGCTCAGACATAATGGCGGCGGGCTTCGATACCGATCGAACATTCATGCTGGTCGAGATCGCCGGAGATAAGCTTTATTTTCAGACGATTTCCCGAACTGGGCAGACCGTCGATTCAGGAATGTTGCAAAGGCAACCGAAGCCGCCGGCAGAAAACACCTCGACCGCCAACCAATAAGCCAGGCAGATGAGATATGCTGCCGTTCCGGCTGGTGAATAGCTAACCCCGGGACTTCTTGGAAACGGCTGGCACACTTGTTTCCCTCGGCTCGCCGTTCTGCTGCATGAGCTTCGCAATTAATCCCGTCCAACCCGTCTGATGCGAGGCGCCCAGTCCTGCTCCGGTATCACCGTGGAAGTACTCGTAGAACAGCGCCAGATCTTTCCAGTGAGGATCGGTTTGAAACAGCGCGTTGCGACCATGGGCGGGACGTCTTCCATCTTTTCCTGCTAAGAACAAGCGCGTTAGCCGATGCGATATCTGTTCAGCGACTTGCCCCAGGTTCATCAGCTTTCCTGAACCTGTAGGGCATTCCACTTTCACCCTATCGCCGTAATAGTGGTGATAGCGCTGCAACGATTCGATGATCAAGAAATTCATCGGCAGCCACACTGGACCGCGCCAGTTCGAGTTTCCACCGAAAATACCGGAGGTCGACTCGCCCGGCTCGTAGTCCGCCATCAGATTGTGCCCCGCGATTTCCAGTTGAAAAGGATGTTCTCGATGATATTGCGAGAGGCTGCGAATCCCGAATGGGGAAAGAAATTCTTCTTCATCGAGCATGATCTTCAGAATTCGACGCAGGCGCCTCTCGTCGGCGATGGCCAGAAGCTGACGTTCCTTCACCCCTTCAGCCTGGAAGCAGGCTATGTTCTCAGTGAGGTCGGGCCGATTGTCGATATACCACTGAATGCGATGAGCGAAGTTTGGCAGCCGCTGCATCAGTCCGGGCTCGAGCGTCTGGACGGCAAAGAGCGGCACAAGTCCTACTGCGGAACGGATGCGCATCGGAATATGCGATCCGTCGGAGATCCGCAGCACGTCGTAGTAGAAGCCGTCTTCTTCGTGCCAGATTCCTTCCCCATCGATAGTACGATTCATCGCTTTCACGATGAATAAGAAGTGCTCCCAAAACTTGATCGCGGTGTCCTCATAAACAGGATCCTGAAGCGCCAAATCGAGGGCGATCATCAGCATGTGCAGGCTGTATGAGGCCATCCAACTCGTCGCGTCCGATTGCTCCATGTAGGCTCCGCCAGGGAGCTCCTGGCTGCGATCAAAAGCGCCGATGTTGTCCAGGCCGAGAAATCCGCCCTGAAAAATATTCTTACCCGCGGTGTCCTTGCGATTCACCCACCAAGTGAAGTTAATGAGCAGCTTATGAAAAATGCGCTCCAGAAAGGCAAAATCACCTTTTCCCGTCATCCTCCGCTCGATCTGATACACGCGATGCGATGCCCACGCATGCACAGGCGGATTTACATCCGAGAAGTTCCACTCGTAGGCAGGAAGTTGTCCATTCGGATGCATATACCATTCTCGGCAGAGGAGCGTGAGCTGATACTTCGCGTAATCCCAATCGAGGAGCGCAAGGGGGATGCAATGGAAGGCAAGATCCCAAGCCGCGAACCATGGATACTCCCATTTGTCTGGCATTGAGAGAATGTCGTCGGAGTAGAAGTGCTCCCAATCTGAATTTCTGCCGGCTAGCCTTTGAGGAGGCGGCGTGGGTTGGCCGGGATCGCCAGCGAGCCAGGTTTGCACGTCGTAGTTGTAGAACTGCTTCGACCAAAGCATTCCCGCAAACGCTTGCCGCATCACATTGCGTCCGTCAGCTGACAGCGACGCTGGGATGATATCGCGATAGAAGTCGTCTGCTTCGTAGATGCGTTCGCGAAAGACCTCGTCAAATGGTGGCCCGAAATGGTCCAGAGTGCTGTCGAGCTTTTGCGTGAACTTCAGTTTCACAACAGAGCTCTCGCCGGGCGGTACCTCGAAGTCGTAATAGATCGCAGCTTTTGTGCCGACCTGCTCCGGGTTTAACCGATAACGATGACCTTTGATGATGAAATCGTTGATGGCGTCTTTTTGGTAGAAGCCTCTATTTGGAACTCCGAATAGTCGGCGCAAATTGCTTTCGTTCTCGGTAAACAGAAGCTGTGGCGATCCTTCGCAATACAGCCAGCGTTCACCGTACTGCGGGTGATAGACACGCACCACAGGCAAGCCATGCATATCGGCCATGCGTTCCAATTTGGGCTTTTCATGCTCAGCAGGTTCGGCGGCGCTCCAAGCCCACGTGTTGCGGAACCAGATGGTGGGCAGAAGGTGTAGTCGGGCGGCTTCCGGGCCGCGATTCCATGCAGTCAATCGAACCAGAATCTCTTCGCTTGAGGCCTTCGCGTACTCGATAAACACGTCGAAGTAGCGGCTGCCGTCGAAGATGCCCGTATCCGTCAGCTCAAATTCGGGATCAAAACGCGTGCGCCGTCGGCTTTCATCGACCAGACGCTGATAGGGAAATTCCTGCTGCGGATACTTGTACAACGCCTTCATATAGGTATGACAGGGCGTGTTGTCGAGGTAGAAGTAGCATTCCTTTACGTCTTCACCGTGATTGCCCTCCGGTCCGCTGAGCCCGAACAGGCGTTCCTTAATAACCGGATCGCGACCATTCCACATGGCCAAAGCGAAGCAAATGAGCTGATGCCGGTCACAAAATCCGAACAGGCTATCTTCGTTCCAGCGATAAGCGCGTGAGCGAGCCTGATCATGCGTGAAATATCCCCACGCGTCGCCATTTGCGCTGTAGTCCTCGCGCACGGTTCCCCATGCGCGCTCGCTCAGGTACGATCCCCAGCGCTTCCAATAAATCTCGTGATTCTTGTCTTGGAGGAGACGTTCGTGTTCTTTGCGCATGAACGAGAGCAATAGGTAGTAGGCAATAGGCTAACAAACGCGCTGGGGAAGCCCTCTACTTTGTCGGTCTAAGACCTACATGGCGTCATCCCCCGGACTGCTAATGCCTGTCATCCTGAAGCGCATCCTTTGCGCGAAGGATCTCCGGCGATGTCGTGGGCTTAATCGCCCGTAGGAAGGCTCCTTCACGATGCGCTCTGCTGTTGTGGTTGAGAGCCTGGAGACTGCAGTTAAATCCCATACATCCCGGGAGATCCTTCGCGCAAAAAATGCGCTTCAGGATCACAAGTTAAGAGAGCAATCTCTAATTCGCATCGCGAATATGGTTCACCAGCTTCGCCGCTGCGCGATCGACTAGCCAAATAAGTCGTCCATTGGTCGGCTTCACGTATTTCACCGGATACATTTCCGGACGTCCATTATTCATAACCTCGGCCAGTGCAGCAGCCTTATCTTCACCCGCCACCATCAACATCACCGACGCGGCGCTGTTGATCGTTGGCCGCGTGAACGTCACACGCCAAGTATTGAACTTCTCGACCCAATTTGCGACGACGCGCTTTGTGAGTTCATTTAGTGCTTCCGTTTTGGGAAACAGTGAAGCAGTGTGCCCGTCCGGACCCATGCCGAGAAGGATCAAATCAAAGCGCGGGAACCCGTTCGTTTTTAAGTGAAAGGCACGCACAAGCTCAGCGTCGTATTCCGCGGCCGCCTGAGCTGCGTTGGGATTCTCGCAATGCACGCGATGAACATTTTGTTTTGGGATCGCTACCTTCGACAGCAGCGTTTCGTTTGCCATCCGAAAGTTGCTGTCCGGATGATCCGGCGGAACATGCCGCTCATCACCGAAGAAGATTTGCACGCGCGACCAATCAATCAGTTCGGGATCTTTCGCCGAGCGTTCGACCAGAACTGCATGCAGTGCCTTCGGAGTGGAGCCGCCAGACAGAGCGACCGTAAATCTCCCATGATCTTTGATGGCCTGCCGGCATTGCGCTATGAACTCATCTGCGGCAGCCCGGGCAATTGCTTGCAGATCGTCGAGAATTCGGACGTTCGATCTGTCAGACATTCTTTCTTCCGAAAGCTAAAGAAGAGCGAACACGACGGTCACGAAGAAAAAAGAAGAGGTCACGAAGCGTTCTCCGTGACCTCTTGTGTTGACATCGTGATCTTCGTGTTCGCCTTTCCCGCTTCGCAATACATCATTGCCACGTGAGCGGCCCCGAGCAGCGCGGTTTTGTCGTTCAGCACCACGCGTACAGGAATACTCTCCATCAATGGACGCAGACGGCCCTTATCGCGGAAGGCATTTATGAAACGCGGCTCCCGCAATTTCGAAAGAATCTTGGGAGCAATGCCTCCGCCGACATACACGCCATGGACTGCGAAGATTTTCAAAGCAAGGTTGCCGGCGGCAGCACCGTAGATCTCCGCGAAGACATTCACTGCCTGCTCGCACAACGGACTCTTTCCGCTCAGACCATTTCGGGTAACGACCACGGAATGATCGTCGCTGTTCTTGAATTCCTCAGTCAGCCAGGGCTCTTCTTTACCTTTGCCGCTCTCGCGCAGGAACTCGTAGATGTTGAACTGGCCTGGACCGGAAAGCACGCGCTCCCAGCTCACGTGTCCAAATTTCTTGTGCAGGTACTGCCACAGCTCGCATTGCAGATCATTGGCCGGCCCGAAGTCGGCATGTCCGCCTTCTGCGGCAAAAGGAACATGCAGCGTGCCGTCCCAAAATAGTCCTGCCTCGCCCAATCCTGTTCCGGCGGAGATTACGGCAGCGTTTCCCTCGCGGCCCGGGATACCAGGAGTAAGCACTTCGAAATCCGTGTCGTCTAGTTCGGCCAGTCCCCAGGCGTTAGCCTCGAGATCGTTGATCAGGTGCACGTTCCGAATTCCGGTGCTCGTTTCAACTGCTGCAGCATCGATGATCCAAGGCAGGTTCGACGCTTTCACTACACGGCCCGTGACTGGGCCGGCGACGCCAAAGCACGCGCAGGTTACGGCGAGCTTCTGCTTGGTATGGAAGTCTACGACGGCAGCGGCGAGCGAAGAAAAGTCGCGCGCATGCTTAATCTCCTCAGTAACGGGAACTAGCTGGCTTTGCTTTCTCTCGAAGTATGCGAGACGCACGCTGGTCCCACCGATGTCTCCGGCGAGGATCATGCGGGAACGTTTCTCCAATGACGTCCGTCGCGCATCATCAGGTCTTCAGCCTCTTTCGGTCCCCATGTGCCCGCTGCGTAATTCGGGAACTCGCGCGGCGGCAGCGCCTTCCACACATCTAAAACGGGATCGACCACGCTCCATCCGGCTTCAACCATGTCGGCGCGCTGGAACAGCGTAGCGTCACCAATCATGCAGTCGTAGAGCAAAACTTCGTAGCCGGTCTGCGCAGCGCCACCGAAGTAGTCTTGATAATTGAAGCTCATGTTCACCGGCCCGACCTTCACCAGCGGCCCGGGAACCTTGGCGCCGAACTTGAGCGCAATGCCTTCGTCTGGCTGCACGTTGATTACAAGCTGATTGCTCGGAAGGTGCGCAATATCGGTCTGTCGAAAAAGCACAAACGGAGCACGCTTAAATTCGATTGCAATTTCGGTATGACGTCGTGCCATGCGCTTGCCCGTGCGCAGGTAAATCGGAACGCCCGCCCAACGCCAGTTGTCGATGGTGAGCTTCAGGGCAACGAACGTCTCCGTTCGCGACTGCGGATTCACGCTCGGCTCCTGCCGATAGCCGGGCAGGCGCTCACCCTTGGCGGTAGTTCCCGGTCCATACTGTCCACGAACCGCGTTTTGAATCACCTCTTCTCCGCTCATGCTGTGAATGGCGTGCAGGACCTTCGATTGCTCATCGCGCACGTCGTCGGCATCGAACGAGATTGGAGGCTCCATGGTCGTGAGGCTGATGAGCTGCATGATGTGGTTGGGAACCATATCTCGCAGCGTGCCTGAACTGTCGTAATAACCTCCACGACCTTCGACCCCGACTGTCTCCGCTACGGTGATCTGCACGTGGTCGATGTAGTTGCGATTCCAGATTGGCTCGAACAAGCCGTTCCCGAATCGGAAGACCAAAATGTTCTGTACGGTCTCTTTGCCGAGGTAATGATCGATGCGGTAGATCTGGCTCTCGTACAGAACCTCTTTGAGCTTTTTGTTTAGCTCTTTGGCGGATTCCAGATCGTGACCGAACGGCTTCTCGATGATTACCCGCCGCCAAGAACCATTCTCTTCGTCTGAAAGACAGCACTCGCCAAGCTTCTCTACCGCCGTAGCAAAGAACTGTGGTGCGATGGCGAAATAAAAGAAGTAGTTTCCGTGCGTGCCGTGGACTTTATCCACTTCGGTAAGCTGCGCGCGCAACCGCTTATAAGCTTCGGAATCGCCGAACTCGCCGGTGACGTAATACGAATGCCGCTCCAGCCAATCAGCCAGCTGTGGATCAGCGCCATCGCAGAACTGCTTCAGTGAATCATTCACATGGGCGCGGAACTGCTCGGTTGTGAGTTCGTCTTTCGCCATTCCAACGATCGCGAACTCGCGCGAGAGCAAACCCGAGCTCAGCAGGTTGTAGATAGAAGGCAGCAGCTTGCGCTTGGTGAGATCGCCCGTGGCCCCGAGGAGCACCATGACGCACGGACCAGCGGACTTTGTTTGCGGGACATCCGCCTGAGTGTTTGGTTGAGTGGCAGTTGCCATGATTTTAAGGTGTCAGTCGATTCCTCACTTAGCTCGCAGCTTTCTTTGGCTCTACGTGTCCGCCGAATCCCTTCCGCATCGCCGAAAGGGTTTTTTCAGCAAATGTGTGGTCCTGGCGCGAGCGGAAACGAGTATAAAGGGCGGCGGTGAGTACCTCAGCCGGTGTTGATGTCGCTACTGCTGCTTCGACGGTCCAACGACCTTCGCCCGAATCTTGCACGAAACCGCTGTACTGAGATAGCTCAGGGTCTTCGACGAGTGCTATTGCGGCGAGATCAAGCAGCCAGGACGCTACTACGGATCCGCGGCGCCATACTTCGGCAATTTCCGGCAGCTTTAGGTTGTAGCGCTGCTCTTCGGGAATCTCTTTCGAGTTCGCGTTGCGGAAGATATCGAAGCCCTCGGCATAGGCTTGCATTAAGCCGTACTCGATGCCGTTGTGGACCATCTTCACGAAATGCCCGGCTCCTGAAGGTCCGGCATGAATATATCCTTGCTCGGCGGTGTTGTTCGGCTTCTTTTCCCATCCAGGAGTACGAGGAATGTCGCCGATTCCCGGCGCGAGAGTTTTGAAGATCGGATCAAGACGCTTCACCGCTTCTTCTGGACCGCCGATCATCATGCAGTATCCGCGCTCGAGTCCCCATATGCCGCCGCTTGTGCCGACGTCGATGTAATGAATGCCTTTCGGCTTCAGGTACTTCGAGCGGCGGATGTCATCTTTCCACATCGAATTTCCGCCGTCGATGATGGTGTCGCCGGCTTCGAGCTTGTCGGCGAGTGCCAAAACGGTCTTCTCGGTGGGATCGCCCGCAGGCACCATGATCCACACCGCGCGCGGCTTTGTGAGTTTCTTAACGAGATCGTCTAGCGAACTGCTCGGCGTTGCGCCTTCTTTGGCCATCCCGTTTACTACGTCGGCGCTCAGATCCGAGACGACGATCTGATGTCCTGCGCGCATGAGCCGCCGGACCATGTTTGAGCCCATTCGGCCAAGGCCGATCATTGCCATTTGCATAAGTTCTTCCTAAAAAGAAAAGCAACACCAAAACACAACACGGATTTCACGGACCTTCGGGCGCGGATTACAC
>CAYZHX010000041.1:0-17289 GCA_964476905.1 uncultured Terriglobales bacterium | reverse complement strand
ACTTGTCTAACCACTTTATCCAGCGTCGCCAACCCCGCTGCCAAATCCTTGCCTAAATGCACGCGTAATGCGCGGCGATTGCGTTTGCCCAGCACTTGGAAGTCTCCGCGCGCCTGCGCGGCTTTCACGACGCCGAAGGTGAACTTCTGTCCGGGAACGGGAACATCGACAGCATCGTCGCAGGTGATCTGAAGGAAGACTCCCGTATTCGGACCGCCTTTATAGGCTTGTCCGGTCGAGTGGAGGAAGCGAGGACCGAAGCCGAGGCACGTAGCCGAGCGCTTCTTGTCGCGAATGGCCGTGCGTGTGCCCTGCAATGCCTTTTCATTCGCATCGTCCATCGGAATGTAGGCGAGCAGCGCGGCGTAATCGCCTTCGCCGATCGTGCTCAAATGCGCGCGCAAGTACGCGGCCAGCGATTTGTCTTTTCCTGCCGCGACTGTAAGCTTCCCCGCGTACTTCTCGTCGGCAAACAGCTTGATGCCTTGATCTTCGAGAATGGGAGCTTCGGCGGGTAACGAGCCAGTCTCTTCGTATTGCTTTGTGAGTTCTCGGGTCGCGACTTTGCTCGCTTCCACATCCGGCTGATTGAAGCAGTTGATGCCGATTACCGAGCCGGCAACGGCGGTTGCGATCTCCCATCGGAAGAACTCCTGGCCGAGATCGTATTTGTCGAGAACGTTGATTCTGACGACCGACTGGCCCGCTTTTTCGAGAGCTTCGACCTTGGCATCCTGCATCGCATCGGCTCCGTCCCGCAGGCGGATGTACACGAAGAGCCGGTCCTTGCCATAGACATCTGGCGAGCCGAGTTCTTCGCGATCAACTGGAATGATTCCTTTTCCTTCTTTGCCAGTCGATTCGGCGAGTAGTTGCTCGAGCCATGCTCCCAAATCGAAAATGCCGGGTGAGGCGATGAGCGTGACCTTGTCTTTGCCTGCATTGCAATGCACACCCATGATGATGCCCAGCACCGCGCCGGGATTTTCCGCGACGGGAACGGTCTGCGCGCAGGCATGAACCATCTCTTCGGTTGCGCTGAGGAACTTCTTTAGATCAACGCCCATCACAGCAGACGGAACCATGCCGAAATCGGAGAGCGCAGAGTAGCGTCCGCCAATGTCTGGACGTCCGTGAAAGATGTGGCGGAACTTATCTCGCTGTGCGACCTTCTCAAACGAAGATCCCGGATCGGTAATGGCAATGAATTGATCGCCAGCTTTGCCTTCGCCAACTACCTGCTTCACGCGTTCGAAAAAGTACTGCTTGAAAATGTTTGGCTCGAGAGTGCTGCCTGATTTGCTTGAAACAATAAAGAGCGTGCTCTTTAGATTCAGTTTGCCTTCGAACGCCTTGAGTTGCGCCGGATCGGTTGAGTCCAGCATGTGGAACTCGGGGAAGCCCTTTGCGCGGCCAAAGGTCATGCTCATGACTTCCGGCGCAAGGCTCGATCCGCCCATGCCAAGCAGGGCGATGTGGGTGAAACCTGCTTCCTGCACTTCCTGCGCGATTGAAGTGAAGCGGACGATGTGCGTGAGCTGATCCTCAGCCATTGCCAGCCAACCCAGCCAGTTGGATTCATCAGAATTGGTCCAGAGTGACGAGTCGCGTCCCCAAAGGCGACGCATCTTCTTGCTCTGCTCCCAATCAAGAATCGTCGATTTCACTTTCTTATCGAGATCGCTGGGCAAACTCCAGCTCATCTGGTCGATCTTCGGCGCCAGGTTCTTCTTGCGGTTCTTCTCGATTGCAGCGAGCAGTTTCGTGAATGCCTCTTCGAAGATACCCACACCATCGTCGAGAAGCTTGTCGGTGACTTCTTTCATCGAGATTCCCGCTTTGCCGAGGTTCTGCATGGTCTCTCGTGCGCCTTCGAGATTCGATTCCAGGCTCTCTTTAGGAACGCCGTGATCGCGAAAGCCGTCGAGCGTAGCCGGAGGAATGGTGTCCACTGTGTCCGGACCGATCAGTTCTTCGACGTAAAGCACATCGCGATAGCTCGGATTCTTGGTGCTCGTCGAAGCCCAAAGTAGGCGCTGCGTCTGTGCGCCTTTTTGCTTCAGTGTGTTCCAGCGGGGAGTGCTGTAGATGTTCTTGTAGCTTTCGTATGCCAGTTTGGCGTTCGCGATTGCGATTTTCCCTAATAGGGATTCAAGCAACCGATGCTCGTCGTCGGAATGCGCACCGTGAATCTTTTGTTCGAGAATGCCATCGACGAGCGTGTCTATGCGGCTGACGAAAAAGCTTGCGACACTGGCCACGCGGGACGGGTCCCCGCCGCCGGCGGTAAACTTCTCCACTCCCGCGATGAAAGCTTCGGCAACCTGCTCGTAAGCTTCCTGCGCGAACAGCAGCGTGACGTTTACGTTTATGCCCTCGCTGATCAACTGTTGAATCGCCGGGACCCCCGAAGCAGTTCCCGGCACCTTGATCATCAAATTCTCGCGGCCAACGCGCTTCCAGAGGCGACGGGCCTCTTCGAGCGTGCCTTGTGTGTCATTTGCCAGCTCAGGAGAGACTTCGAGACTTACGTAGCCGTCGCGACGCTTCGTTGCCGTATACACCTGCTTGAGAATGTCGGCCGCGTCCTGGATGTCACCAATCGCAATCTCTTCGTAGATGCCTTTCGCATCGAGATTGCTGGAGTTCAGGCGAGCGAGCTTGTCGGCATAGTCGTTGCTGCCGGCGATAGCCTTCTCGAAAATCGCAGGATTCGAGGTGACACCGGCGAGTCCATCTTCATCGATGTGCCGCTGCAGCTCTCCGCTGGTTATCAAGCTGCGGCGGATATAGTCGAGCCAGACTGACTGGCCGTATCCGGCAAGCGCTTTCAGGGGATTCATCGCTGTAACGCCAGTGGCACGAATTGCGTTCATTGGTTTTGCTCCTTGCTTCTGCTCGTTAGATAACGTCGGAATTCCCATTTTGAACCATGCGTTAAGGTCTGTCATCCTGAGGCCCTCTTTTGGCCGAAGGATCTGCCGCGATGCTGATCGCTTAAATGCTGCCTGTACGGCTCTTTGCCCAGAAACCAACTGTTTGGTGAAGGAGCCTTAGTGCCTGCATTCAAGTCCGGAACATTCCGGGAGATCCTTCGCGCAAAAGAGGCGCTCAGGATGACAAATCGAAAACTCGTATAACGAGGAAACAACCTTGGCGACCACAGTCCTAATTCCCGGTCACAACCGCGCGCTTACCTCCGTATCGCTGCTCGATCGAAGCGATCTTTGCGACCCGCCGCAAATGACGCTCTTCTTTCGTGAACTGCGCGCGAAGATAGATCTCGACACATTCTTTCGCTAACGCCACGCCGATGACTCGAGCGCCGAGTACGAGGACGTTCATGTTGTCGTGCTCTACGCCTTGATGCGCCGAATACGAATCGTGGCAAAGACCTGCTCGAATGCCGGGGATTTTGTTTGCCGCCACGGACGCGCCTACGCCACTGCCGCAAATCAGAATAGCCCGCTGAACGGTGCCATCGAGAATGCTCCTGCCTACCGCTTCCGCGTAATCGGGATAATCAACTGGATCGGTGTTATTCGTGCCCAAGTCGATTACTTCATGCCCAGCATCGCGGAGGAATTTCACGACCTCCTGCTTAAGCGGAAATCCTGCGTGGTCGGCGCCGATGCTGAGCTTCATGCTCCCCTCGCAGCTTTCTTTGACAGCAGGTCTCTGGCGACGCCGATGATTGCCTCCGGCGTGAAGCCAAATTTCTTTTGCAATTCTTTTAGCGGAGCCGAGGCGCCGAAGGTCTTCATGCCAATGCGCGCTCCCGGATTGCGCACGTACTGCGCCCAGCCGTAAGTGGAAGCCTGCTCAACAGAGATTCTGCTCTGGACCGCCGCGGGGAGCACACTTTCTTTATAGTCCTCGGTCTGGTGCTCGAACAATTCCCACGATGGCATGCTCACCACGCGCACATTCATACCTTCCGAGGTGAGTTTCTCGTATGCCTCGACGCAGAGCTGCACCTCGCTCCCGGTGCCGATCAGGATCAGGTCAGGAGTACTTTTCGGATCGCCACACAGAACGTAAGCGCCGCGAGCAACTCCGGATGCGGGAGCGTACTTGCCGCGATCGAGTGTGGCGCAGGTCTGACGGGAGAGAATCAGGGCTACCGGTTCGGACGTCAGGCGCATAAAGACTCGCCATGCTTCAGCTACCTCGTTCGCGTCCGCAGGGCGGAAGGTGATCAGGCCGGGAATAGCTCGCAATGAGGCGAGATGCTCTATGGGCTGATGCGTTGGGCCGTCTTCCCCCACGCCGATGGAATCATGCGTGAAGATGTCGATGACAGGTAGTTCCATAATGGCACTTAGCCGTATCGACGTGCGGGCGTAATCGCTGAAGATGAGGAACTGCGAGCCAAACGGACGGAGCTTGGAAACCGAAAGCCCATTCAGGATCGCGTGCATGGCATGTTCACGAATGCCGAAGTGCAGGTTGCGTCCAAGATAGTTGTCGGCGCTGAAGTCGCCAGCGCCATCGAAGGTCAGGCGCGTTTTCGTGGAGGGTGCGAGGTCGGCGGCGCCTCCAATGAGCCAGGGAACGTTCTTCGCGATGGCGTTTAGAACTTTACCCGACGAATCCCGCCCTGCGATTCCTTTTGGATCGGCAGGGAATGATGGAATCTCTTTATCCCAGCCGTCGGGAAGCTGGCGGCGCTGCATTTTCGAGAGATGATCGGCGAGCTCCGGATACTTCGCTTTGTATTGAGCGAATTTCTGCAGCCACGCTGAGCGCAGCTCCGCGCCGCGCTTTCCGATTCCCGATTTGAAATGAGCGACTGCATCGTCGGGAACCAGGAATTTTGCATCCTCGGGCCAGCCGTAGTTGCGTTTGGTGAGGCGTATCTCGTTTTCGCCGAGCGGCTCGCCATGAGCGCCGCTGGTGTCCTGTTTGTTGGGCGCGCCATAGGCTATGTGGCTATCGACGACGATGAGCGTCGGACGATCCGTCGTGCGATGGAAGGTGTTGAAGGCGCGCTCGAGCATGTCCAGATCGTTGGCATCGCCGACGCGGGTTACGTTCCATCCGTAGCCCATGAACCGCGTGGCGACGTCTTCGCTGAATGCGAGTGAGGTGTTTCCTTCGATGGTGATGTGGTTGTTGTCGTAGATCCAACAGAGGTTCGAGAGCTTGAGATGTCCGGCGAGTGAGGCCGCTTCGCCCGAGATCCCCTCCATCATGCAGCCGTCGCCGGCGAGCGCATACACACGGTAGTTGAACATCTCGAAGTCAGGACGGTTGAAATACGCCGCCTGCCATTTGCCGGCGATTGCCATGCCTACGCTGGTCGCCACACCCTGCCCCAGGGGGCCTGTGGTGGTTTCGACGCCCGATGTCCATCGATATTCGGGATGCCCGGGGCATTTGCTGTTGAGCTGGCGGAAGCCTTTGATGTCGTCAAGCGTGACGCTCAGCTTGCCTACCTGCTCGTAATTCGAATCAACCGCCTTGACTCCAGTGAGGTGCAGAACCGAATAAAGCAGCATCGAGGCGTGGCCGGCGGAGAGAACGAAACGGTCGCGATTGGGCCAGATGCAATCTTCCGGATCGAAGCGCAGGACGCGATTCCAGAGCGTATACACGACCGGCGCCATTGCCATCGGAGTGCCCGGATGCCCAGAGTTCGCCTGCTGCACGGCATCCATGCTCAGCGTACGGATTGTGTTTACGCAGAGCTGGTCGAGCTGTTTAGAGTCCAAGGTTTCTCCTCAGAAGGCGTGCAGAACTTTACCAAAACCGCTTCGCTGCTTAGGGATGCCGGTGTACCGAAAATGTTTCAAGTACTTCAACTGCGCCAGCGCAGAGTTACTGGTCCATTCATAGGATGCTCAAAGGCCAAACCCGTCTTCTTCGACCGCACGTATGCGGCCTTCAACTGGAAGTACCACTTGCCGAGGCGATCAGCGTCATCGATCAGCATTAAAGGTGGGTTGAAGCGGAGGCCCTCGGCCTGCAGCTCCATCGTGCCCTGATCCTGCCGAATAAATTTTCGCGCGAAGACATTAAAGATTGGTTTCACGAATGGCACCCACGAGAA
Organism: uncultured Terriglobales bacterium; assembly: GCA_964476905.1. Lineage (GTDB taxonomy): Bacteria > Acidobacteriota > Terriglobia > Terriglobales > Acidobacteriaceae > Gp1-AA112. Next base: position 11,237 of record CAYZHX010000041.1, on the reverse strand, counting down.
GATATTCCAAGCAGCGCAAAAGTCGAGACGGCAGCGATTCTGGTCAATCGGCGTGACTACGGCGCGGTTCACGACCCAGTGATCGCCTATGCGAATCTGCTCGACACGAATGTTGGGTAGCGTGAACTCGATCGAAGTGGTAACAGCATCTCCATAGAAGCGCAGCAGCTTATAAGCCCCGCTGTTCGCGCTGGGCGTGTGCGTGCGAATGCGAAAGCCGTAGGGAATCGGCTCGAATGTCTTCTGCTTTTCGTGGATGCTGCGCCGCGTCCGCCACCACCAGGATTGATGTACGAATGGACCGTGCGCTGGGTCCATTAGTCCAATCACGCCATGGTCGACATTGCAGGGCAGATCGGCGGAGAGATGGGTGATCTTGTATTTGCGGCTGGGGAGCGGTAGCTCCGGCACGGGCCATGGCGGGCTCATTGCTGAGTTGCGAGATTCCGCCATAAACACCCAAACGTATCCGTCGCGCTCTTCACACGGATAGTAAGTCGCGTGAATTTTCTCCGGCTTAATGCGGGAATCAGTCGTGAGCGAGGGAATTTCCATGCACGTGCCGGAATGCACGTTGAACTTCCAGCCGTGATAACAGCACTCGAGGTTCTCGCCTTCGACGCGCCCGCAGGAGAGCGGAATGCCGCGGTGTGGACAGATATCCTTCATAGCGAAGGCGCGGCCATTGGCATCGCGTCCGACGACTATCGGCAAACCGAGCAGTATAGTTTTGAGCAGCTTGCGTCCGCGCAGCGCTTGGCTTAGGAGGGCTGGATACCAGAAGTCGGACAACATCAAACCAGCCGACGATGATTGCTCAGTCGCGGTGATAGATTGGCGATCTTCGACCTGAATGCCGGAATCCACTTTCTTTCATTAGGCAATAGGCGGCAGGCAATAGGCAATAGGCTGACGAGAATCGTCCTAGGACGCGAGGTGTTCCGCTTCCGACTGCGGTCGCCGATTGCCTAGTGCCTATCTGCTAACCTCATTCATTCATGCGGATGCATTTAGTGACATGGTCCTGTCTGGCTTCATTGCTGTGCTGTGCTTGCGGAACGCCAGGCGCGCCGCAACCGCCTTCGCTAAATCTCGCTAAACCGGTGTCGGACTTCAAAGCTGTTCGCAGCGGAGATGAAGTCGAGCTGACCTGGACGGTTCCAACCGAAACAACCGACGGCGCGAAATTTCGCCATCGCGGGCAAAGTAGAGTCTGCGCGGCAGTTGATCAGGCTCAGGTTGATAAATGCGCGTCGCCGCTCACGACGCTACCTACCCCGAAGGATCAAACGACCGCAAGCGTGACGGTCAAGATACCTGCCGATAAAAGGAGCCCCACTGACTACATTACATATGCGGTTCAAGTGGACAACGATCGTGGTCGAAACGCGGGGCTATCGAATCAGGTGCAGGTTCCAACCGCTGATGTATCGAGCATCAATGGAGCACCCCTGATTCGATTGACGCCGGAGATGGTACTGGTTACCGCGAACGTCACCCCACGCAACCAAAGCATCGAGCAAACACTGGAATTGCGCCGGAGGGAAAGGGAGAATACCGCGCAGGAGAGCGTCGTCGCGCGGCGAGTGCTGGATTTGTCCGAGCCAGGCGAAGCTGCCAATATCGAGCTTCGCGATGATACGTTCGTCTGGGAGAAGACGTATGAATATCGGGTGGCCATCACGGCTTCCACTAAGGTTCCAAATGGGCAAGCAGTCACCTTCGATGCGGCGGCTTCGGGTCCTCAGGAGCTGTTTGCTCATGACGTCTTCCCACCCGCAACGCCAAGCGGAGTGCAAGCGGTATTCTCAGGTGCTGTTGCTGGGCAGACTCCGGCAATCGATCTGACCTGGACTCCTGATGTGGATCGTGATCTCGCTGGCTACTTCGTCTTTCGCCGTTTGCAGCAGGAACCTGCATCAGCCGCGGTGAAGCTGAATGCGCAGCCAGTAAAAGCCCCCGCATACCACGACGCGGATATTGCGGCAGGAAACACGTACGTCTACTCCGTTTCAGCAGTTGATGAGCGTGGCAATGAAAGCGAGCGGTCGGAAGAAGCGTCTGAGCAAGTCCCGAAATAGCTTCATTCGCCGGTCTTGCGCGAGGTGACGCCTCCTGCTCCGGTTTCGTTCCGATACATCACCCCGTCTTTCATCACGAAGACAGGATGCTCAAGTGTGGTCACGTCTTTCGTCGGATCACTGCTTACGGCAACGATGTCAGCGTACTTGCCGGGTTCGAGCGTGCCGATGCGATCAGACCATCCCAGTAGATCGGCTGCATTGACTGTGGCGGTCTGGATTGCTTGCAACGGAGTCATGCCCATGTGGACGTACTCGTTGAACTCATGGGCATTGAGTCCATGCGGATAGACGGCAGCATCGGTTCCAAATGCGACCTTTACTCCACTGGCGAAAGCATGCGTGAGATTCTTGCGGGCAATGCCGATGATCTGCCGCATCTTCCCCGCGTACATCGGCGGCAATCCGATAGACTGCGCATTTTCAAGCATCCAGGTTTGGAGATATACGGTCGGAACCAGATACGTTCCGTGTTGCTTCATCGCGGCAATGCTGGCGTCATCGATATAAGAGCCATGCTCAATCGAGTCGACTCCGGCCTCCGTCGCCCAAAGAATTCCCTGCGCTCCATGCGCGTGCGCGGCGACTTTGCGCCCGAGGCGGTGAGCGTCGGCGACTATGGCCTTCATCTCTTCGAGTGTGAACTGCGATGCCTGCGGATCGTCACCCTTCGAGAGCACGCCGCCCGTCGCGCAGATTTTCACTACGTCCGCGCCGTACTTGATCACCTCGCGCGTCTTGTGCTGCACGCTCTCAATGCCGTCGGCAACGCCTTCCGCAGTTTGGTGATAGGAGTATGGAAGCAGATTGTCGTCGCAGTGTCCGCCAGTAATGCCAAGCGGGGGCCCGCTGACCAGCATCCGCGGACCGGGCACAAGGCCGTCATTGATCGCATCACGAAGCGCGACATCCGCGTATCCGCTCGCCCCGACGTTGCGCACCGTGGTGAACCCGGCTTCGAGCGTCACGCGTGCATTGCGTGCGCCCCAGAGCGTCGCTGAAGGGATTGACTCAGCTAATTCCTGATAGCCGAAGTTCGTTCCTTTACCGACAATGTGCGTGTGGGCGTCGATCAAGCCAGGCACAAGCGTTGCTCCGGATAAATCGATGACTGTAGCGTTCGCAGGCGCCGGCCCGGAGATGCTCGTGATGCGGTCTCCATTGATGACGATAACGGGATTGTCCACCGTGCGTCCGGTCTTTACATCGAGCAAGTGCGCGGCACGAACGACGACCACTTTGGAGGTTGAAGGCGGCTCGGTTTGCGAAAAGAGTTGAGAAGTGCAAAAGATGATCGAAAGAGCGGCAACACGTGCGATGGCTTTCATATTGGCGCGCGAATTATAACGGGTGATCTGTCGAACTCAGCGATCACGGCCGTCGGCTAGCCACTTCTCCACAGCCTTCTTCAATTCTCTCTTTACTAGCACCCGATTCTGATGGATGATGCCAAGTAGTCTCACCTCATCGTTATCAGGAGATCCCCGTGAGGGACATCTACGAACTGATTCGCCAGCGGGAAGCCGACGTCGAGCGCTTTGAAAAAGAAATCGAGCGCGCACATACAGAGCTGGATGCGCTTCGCCTTGCCGCAAAACTGCTAGACGAAAATGCGGAGACGCCGCGCCCCGTTGCAGTGACGGCGAATGCTGCCGCAGCCTCGTTCGGCGCAACTCCGGTGCGTCCGGCGACGACACCAGCGGCCACGCCTACGCCGTGGGCTTCGGCCAAGCAGTTCCCATAACGGCGGCGAGGAGCTAGTTGAGTTCTTCTTTGCACTCCCCCTCTGCCTTGGAAGAGCCCATGAGCGAACAGCGTCTCTTTCTGCGCAAGAAAGTGCCGTTGCCAATCCCGATCGAACTGTTGCCCGGCAAGGAGATGTGGCTGCATGACATCGGCGAGGGCGGCCTTAGTGTTTCGGGCAGTTCACGCGTTGAGCCTGGTACTGCGACCTTCTTCAGTTTCCAATTTCCTGACGCCACATCCATTATCGAAGCCAGCGGAGTGGTCGCTTGGTGCGACGGAGCTGGTCGGGTTGGCATTCGCTTTACGCGTATTAAGGCTGATTCAAGTGCGGTCCTGAAGCGCTGGCTTAAGAGCGAGGACAAGCTGTCTTCGCCGGGCGCAGAGCAGACCCTGGCAGAACCGCAACGCGCCGGTATCGACAGTGATGCTGCCGTTTTTCGACAGGAAATTGCACGTGGCGACCTCGATTTTTCCGGCGCGCTCGATCACCTCGTTGAAAGCATGAAAGATTGCACTCGCGCAAGCGGCGCTGCGATTGCTTTGCAGGATCACGATTCCGTGATTTGTCGCGCGAGCAGCGGCAGCGCGCCACCGACTGGAACTCCTTTAAATATCGACAACACGGTAACAGGTGAGTGCTATAGGTCGGGCAACATTGTGTCCGTTACCGACACGGAGAAAGACGCTCGCGTCGATGCCGAACTCTGCCGCCGGCTCGAACTTCGCTCCGTACTGATCGTGCCGATTGCAGCAGCCGAGCAGGTGGTAGGCATCCTCGAAGTTTTCTCGCCACTGCCGGGCAACTTTGAAGGCGGCGACGTTCTGTTGCTCGGCTCAATTGCAGAAGTGGTGGCTGAGATATATGGTGCGCAGCAGCGCAAACCAAGTCCGCCGACCCCAGTTGCTGCGCAACCAACTCCTTTCTTGGTAAGCGAGCGGGGCGAGCCAGTGCTGCAAGGCATCGACTCGCCGACCCAGGCAAAGGAGGAAAGCAATTCCACGCCCATTCGCGTTCAGAGTTCTGCTGTGCCGAGCAGCGACGAGGAAATGAAGGCGGTCGACGAGACACGCAGCGAAACGCGAGATACGTCACAGAGTGTTTCCTCGCATACGCCTAACAATTCAGAAGATGAACGGAATGACGCGCACGAGAATCGTTGGAAACCGCGCAACTATCTGCTGTTGATGACTGGACTCAGTGTTCTCGGGATCGGCTTAGGAGACGTCGTCGATTGGCACATGACTTCCCGCCTCGTGCGTTCACACGAGCAACCTGCGGCCGCAACGAAGGGGCAAAGCACTCCTGCACTGGTCGCCAGCGACCCGAAGCCATTCGACGATGAGAGTGCGTCGGCGAGCTCTGCAGTAGATCCAGCATTAAAGACTCGGAGCAGTCTGGTATCTGTGCCGGTGAAGAAGACAGTTGGCGCAAAGTTTGAGAATTCCTCATTAACATTGAAGAGCCCTACCCAAGGAGCTGAATCTTCGTCCCCTTCTGAGAGTTCGCAAAGCGTCGCCGCGCTTTCTCCATCCAAAGCTGTCTCGATTACAGGGTCTGTTTCCAAGATGGATCCGAGAACCTCTTCGCAACTCACACCTGCAAAGCTCCTGTATCGTGTTGATCCTGTGGTCCCTGATTTTGCCAAAAGCGCAGGCGTTGACGGAACCGTGCTGCTTTCAGCCGTAATTGGAACGGATGGCAAGCTCAAAGATGTGAAGTTCGTGAGCGGTGATCGCGCGCTGGCCATAGAAGCATTTCGAGCCGTACGCGACTGGCGCTATCGTCCGTATCTGTTGAATGGCAAGCCCATTGAAGCTGAGACGCGCATTGTGATGAACTTCACACCGTAGAAAATGTGTTTGAACATTCGGCTGTTAACTCCCAGCAATGTCACTCCTCCCCGTGTTTTTCGAGGAGGGGCCTGGTCCAAACTCGAAGCTGGAGAGCCGAAACAATCCTGGTTTGACGCTCCTTGGCGCTCGCCTTACGATTAATTCAGCCCTCGATTTCCATGCTCAATCCAGTTTTTTACGATCCCCAACGCAAGCGCTGGCGGAATTTGCGCATCCTGCTGCATCTTGGGGGGCTGCTGGCGACTTTCGTAATCATTGTCTTCATGTACACGGCGCTCCGAAGTGAGCGCCTGCCGCAAACCATCCTGCCGGAGACGCGACACACCTACAAACCAATTCGCGACAGATTCAAGTTGATTCGCGAAGGGCGGAAGCCTGCTGGCCCCGCCCGCGGCTCACATCGGAGAACAAACAAGCCTCCTTCGGAGGTCCCTCTGAATGAAGACGAAGGTCTGCGCGCAGCGTTCTACGTCACTTGGGATAAGGGCAGCTATTCATCGCTGAAAGAGTATTTGAAGCAGGTCGATCTTCTTTATCCGGAATGGCTTCACATCCTCACCCCTGATGGACGGATCCAGGGGTCCGATCCCCTTACCAACGAGATGTTCGACGTCGTCCGTGGCACCTCGATCCATCGCGTTGACGATCAAGTGATGCCGCTGATCCATGCAGAGAAGGCGGAGATCGAAGTCTTTCCACTGGTGAACAACTTCGATCCTGCGGCAGGAAAGTGGCTGAAGAACATTGGTGATTTCTTTGCCAATCCTGACGGCCGCGGGAATTTCCGCCGGCAATTGCTTACGTTTCTTGCGTCCGATACTAAATTTCGCGGCGTATCAGTCGATTTTGAAGATTTTCCTGCATCGGCGCAGCCCGGCTTTAACACACTCATCGCCGAGATGGCTTCGGACCTGCATGAGCGCGGGCTGAAGATGTACATCAACGTCCCTGCCGACGACGACGATTTTAACTATAAGTACCTCGCCGACACTTCCGACGGACTCATTCTGATGAACTACGACGAGCACCAATCGGAGAGCAAAGCGGGACCCGTGTCGAGCCAGCAGTTTTTCGTCGCGAATATTCAGAAGGCGCTGAAACTGATTCCTCGAGACAAGCTAATCGTTGCTATCGGCAACTACGGCTACGAGTGGGGCGACAAGCCGGTCGAGTGTCCGGAAGGCAATCACGCACTGGTCTGCAATCTTTCCGTCCAGGACGCGTGGATTCGTTCGTCAGATTCGGAAGTGCCGGTCGAGGTCGATCCCACGTCGCTGAACCCTCATATCGCCTTCGCGGAAGATGATGGCAGTCATCATCAGATATGGTTTCTCGACGCCCTTACTGCGATCAACGAAATGCGCGCGGCACGCGACCTCGGTATCCGAACCTTTGCCCTGTGGCGACTTGGTTCCGAAGATCGATCTCTTTGGGAAATATGGGACAAACCAAAAGCTTCAGATCCTGTAGCCAAACTGGCGAATGTTCCCCCCGGTCCTGATGTTTCGGTCGAAGGAGAAGGCGACATCCTACGCATCAGCCAACGCCCTTCTGCGGGAACGCGGACGGTTACGGTCGATCCGCGGACCCATCTGGTGACTGCTGAGCATTTCTCGAAACTGCCGAACCCATATGAGCTGACGGCATATGGCTACAAGCCGAAGGAAGTGGCCATCACTTTCGATGATGGTCCCGATCCGAAATACACGCCGCAGATGCTCGATGTTCTCAAGCAAAAAAAAGCCAAAGCGACATTTTTCTTGATTGGTATTCCTGCCGAGAACGATCCGGGATTGGTTAAGCGCATCTACGATGAAGGTCACGAAATCGGGAATCACACTCTCACGCACCCGAATATCAGCGAAGTCTCGCCCTGGCGTTTCGAAACCGAGATCAACGTTACTGAGCGCTTGTTTGCCGCGAAGCTTGGCGTGAAGCCGTTATTCTTTCGGCCTCCTTATTCCATTGACCAGGAGCCGGACACGGCCGATGAGGTTCGTCCCCTGCAGCAAGTGCAGGACATGGGCTACATCACCGTGGGCGACAAGATTGATCCCAATGATTGGGAGTTGAACCCGCGTCCCACGGCGGAGCAAATCGCGCAGAACGTTTTCGCTCAATTAGGCAAAGGCGGCAGCATCATTCTGCTCCACGATGGCGGGGGTGACCGCTCGCGCACAGTGCAAGCACTGCCGATGATCATCGACGGAATCCGCGCCCGCGGGTACCAGATAGTTCCCGTTTCAGAACTCATCGGCCAAACTCGCGCTCAAGCGATGCCGTCGCTCGGAACAGAGCGCGAGCGTTGGACCGCGCGTGTGGATAACCTGGCCTTCTGGATGTTTAGCATCATTTTGATCGGAGTTCAGATCGTCTTCTTCGTCGGCGACATTCTCATGAGCGGACGGCTGCTCGTGATCGGCGCGCTAGCCACCACCGATCGTGTTCGTGGTTCTTCGTCACAGAATCTCGATCCGAGTTTTCAGCCCCCGGTCGCGGTGTTGATTCCGGCTTATAACGAAGAAAAAGTTATCGAGCGGACCATTCGCTCCGTACTCGCCTCCCACTATCCGAAGTTGCGCGTCATTGTCATCGATGATGGATCGAAGGATCGTACACTCGAAATTTCGCGCACGAAGTTTGAGAAAGAGATTGCCTCCGGTAAAGTTCTCGTGTTAACGAAGCCCAATTCGGGAAAGGCCGAAGCCCTGAATTACGGACTTAAGTACGTGACCGAAGATTTCTATGTGGGCATCGATGCCGATACGGTGATTGCTCGCGAAGCCATCTCGCGCTTAATTCCTCATTTTGCCGATCCGAATATCGGCGCTGTTGCCGGAAACGCGAAAGTCGGCAATCGCGTGAATATCTGGACGCGGTGGCAGGCGCTCGAATACATCACCAGCCAGAATTTTGAGCGGCGCGCCCTCGATTTGCTCGGAGCTGTGACGGTTGTTCCCGGCGCGCTGGGCGCGTGGCGTACCGATCTCGTGCGTAAAGCGGGTGGGTACCACGTAAACACCGTCGCCGAAGATGCCGATCTGACCATGAGCATTCTTCGAATGGGACCGCGCGTCATTTATGAAGATCGGGCGCTTGCTTATACGGAAGCTCCCATGAGCGCTCGTGGACTCATGCGTCAGCGGTTCCGCTGGTCCTTTGGTATTCTCCAAGCCGTCTGGAAGCATCGCGGCGCCTTTCTGCGCCGCGGCAGCTTTGGCTGGTTTGCTTTGCCGAATATCGTGATCTTTCAGATCCTCCTTCCGCTAGTCTCGCCATTCATCGATGTCATGTTTGTTGTGAGCGCAGTTTGGTACCTGCTGGATCGGCATTTCCATCCGTATGCCGCGAATCCCGCCACCTTTCAGAAGCTGGTGATTTATTTCTTAGGCTTTCTTGTGATTGATTTCCTGGCATCGAGCCTGGCGTTTGCATTAGAACGTCGCGATCCGCGCCAGCATGAAGATTACTGGCTACTGGCTGACATCTGGATTCAGCGCTTCACCTATCGCCAAGTCTTTTCTGTGGTGTTGTTCAAAACGCTGAAGCGCGCGATCGATGGCCGAGCCTTCTCCTGGGACAAATTGGAGAGAACCGCCGCACTTTCACACGGCGGGGCTGAAAGACTCTCTTCATTCCAGAATTGAACCGAGAGCCTGCAAACATCACAGGTGTTGTGCGCCGTCCTGTCCAGCGCCGACCGCCTGAGGAGCGGCCGCCAACTCTTCATATGTGATCCGGTCGTTGGTGAAAATGCAGATTTGCCCGGCGATCTTCATTGCCTCTTCGGCAATTTTCCGCGCAGGGAGATTTGTGTTGTTCATCAGCGCGCGTGCTGCCGCCAGGGCATAAGAGCCGCCGCTGCCGATTGCGGCGATGCCTTCGTCGGGCTCAATCACATCTCCGGAACCGCTGATCAAAAACGTTTGGCCCGGATCAGCAACGATCAGCAGGGCCTCCAAGTTTCGCAGGATCTTATCGGTGCGCCAGTCCTTGGCGAGCTCAACGGCGGCACGGCCGAGGTTCCCGTGATACTGCTCCAGCTTGGCTTCGAAGCGGCTGAACAGTGAAAAAGCATCGGCGGTGGAGCCAGCGAAGCCGGCGAGTATTCGATCTTGATATAACCGCCGGATTTTCCGCGCGGTGTGCTTGATCACTCCTTCGCCCAGAGTGACCTGACCATCTGCGGCCATGACAACTTTGCCATCGCGACGAACGCAGAGCACAGTCGTCGAGCGGATCTTAGGAGTCTTTGCCTGTCGGGACTTAACGGACTCGGAACGGTGTATAGATTTCATTCGGATACAAGAATTATAGAGAACGGTCACCTCTATGATGCCGGGCCTACGACACTCGATTCACGCGTGTGCCCAGAACCGGCTGACGAATGGCGAGTGCCGAAAGCCGAATGCCTCTTTTACACCGCCGCAATCTGGCGCTCGCCCGAGAGGTGCCAAATCTCTGCAGCGTACTCGCGAATGGTTCGATCGCTAGAGAACTTGCCCATCCGCGCGACGTTGAGCATCGCTCGGCGTGACCAGTTCTCCTGGTTGGAGAAATCGCGCTGCGCTCGCTCATGCGTCTCTATGTACGAAGCGAGATCGGCAAGATGGAAGTAGCGATCGCGATAGACCATGGTTTCGTAAACCCACCGAAACAACCCAAATTCTGTGGGACAGAAGCGGTCTGATGACAGCGTATCTATTACGCGGCGAATGCGCGGATCAGCGTCGTAGATTTCCCTGGCTTGAAAGCCGCGCGCCTGACGCTCTGCAATCTCTTCGGCTGTGAGTCCGAAGATGTACATGTTCTCGCTGCCGACCTTCTCCAGAATCTCGATGTTCGCGCCATCGAGCGTTGCCATCGTAAGCGCGCCATTCATCGACAGCTTCATATTGCCGGTGCCCGAAGCCTCCATACCGGCCGTTGAAATCTGCTCGCTCAGGTCAGCTGCGGGAATGATGATCTCTGCCAGCGAGACGCGATAGTCGGGGACAAACGCAATTTTGATCTGATCACGCACTCGCTTATCAGCATTGATCGTGCGCGCAACGTTGTTGATGAGCTTAATGATCTGCGTTGCGGCCAGATATGCAGGAGCAGATTTGCCGGCGAACACATAGGTTGCCGGTGCAGTGAGCGTCTGGCCGTCTTCGGTGATGCGCAGGTAGTCATACGTAATGCGCAGCAGGTTCAAAAGCTGGCGCTTGTACTCATGGAATCGCTTGATCTGCACGTCGAACATAGACTCCGGATCGACGAGCACCCCCGAAGTCTGTGCGATTACCTTCGCAAGCCGCTGTTTGTTATCGCGCTTGATCTCCCGAAATTCGGAACGAATAGCAGGGTCATCGGCGTAACGTTCGAAGCCGTGAATCTGGTCGAAGTCGGTGATCCACTCTTCGCCGATGGTGCGACACAGCAACTGCGACAATCCGGAATTGGCCTTGAGAATCCAGCGCCGATGCGCCACGCCGTTGGTCTTGTTGTTGAAACGTTCAGGCCACATCTTGGCAAAGTCAGGAACGAGCGTTTTCTTCACCAGCTCGCTGTGCA
>CAYZHX010000040.1:0-28807 GCA_964476905.1 uncultured Terriglobales bacterium | reverse complement strand
ACACCAGGCGATCCACCCTGAAAGCGTGCGGCGTGCTCGCCCAATTTCGAGCCCCGTCCCCCCGCTTCGACGCCTATGAGCGCCACCTGCTTGTCGCGAATGAACTCGAAGAACGCTCCCATTGCATTGGATCCGCCGCCCACGCAGGCCATCACCGCATCGGGAAGCTTGCCGGTTTGCGTAAGAATTTGTTCGCGAGCCTCGCGGCCGATGCAGCGATGAAAATCACGTACCATTTCGGGATAAGGATGTGCGCCCAGCACAGAGCCGAGCAAGTAATGCGTGGTGCGGACGTTCGTGACCCAATCCCGCATGGCTTCATTGATGGCGTCTTTCAGCGTGCACGAGCCTGAATTCACCGCTCGCACTTCCGCGCCGAGTAGCTTCATCCGGAAGACATTCAGTTCCTGGCGCCGCATGTCCTCGCTGCCCATGTACACCACGCATTCGAAGCCAAGCAGCGCGCAAACGGTTGCGCTCGCGACGCCATGCTGGCCGGCTCCCGTTTCGGCAATGATCCGCCGCTTGCCCATACGCCTTGCGAGCAATCCCTGGCCCAGACAGTTGTTGATCTTGTGCGCTCCCGTGTGCAGCAGGTCTTCGCGTTTGAGATAGATCTGTGCTCCCCCAAGCTTCCGCGTTAGGCGCGCAGCATGAAACAACGGAGTCGGACGTCCCGCGTATTGGTGCAGCAGTTCATCGAGCTCACGCTGAAATTCCGCGTCTTCCTTGGCCTGCGCGTATGCCGCCTCAAGCTCTTCGAGTGCGGCCATGAGCGTCTCGGGAACGTAGCGCCCGCCGTATGGACCAAAGCGTCCGGCTTTCGCCGAGATTACAGGTTGTGTCTCAATTTGCCTCACCGACCAATTCCCTTCTGCGCCGGTTCCTTGTCTTTACGCTGGCGCGAGTCGAACTGGCGGACAGCATCGATGAACTGCGCCACCAGCCCCGGATGTTTGCGTCCTGGATATGACTCGACGCCGCTCACGACGTCCACTCCCCAGGGATGAAAGATTCCGAGCGCTTCGTGCACGTTGTGTGGACTTAAACCGCCGGCGATGATAATGGGCTGACGCAATTTCCGAATTTGGGAAACCGATTCGCGCCAGTTAAATGTCTTGCCCGTGCCTCCGCGCTGCGGTCCCTGAGCGCTGTCGACCAACCATGCATCTGGATTCGAAGCCATGGAATGGTTCAGCGATGCGGCAGGAACGGCTTTCAGAATCTTTACGCCCGGCAGTTCGGCACGCAGCCGATTGATGTAGTCCGCGTCTTCCTCGCCATGCAACTGCACTCCGGTGAATTTGCAGAACCTTGCCGTTTCCACCAGAGTTTTGAAGTCCTCATTGACGAACACACCGATGGTTTCCACGCCTTTCGGAACAATCGTCCCAATTGAATAAGCGGTGCTGTCGCTCACCTGACGCGGACTTCTGGTCATGATGAAACCGAGCGCGTTCGCGCCCGCGCGGATGGCAACGTCAGCATCGCGCTCGTTTGTAGTGCCGCAGATTTTGATCCAGGTCACCGGCTGGCGACCTCCGCGCGATGTTCCGCTCGCGCCGCGTCCGCCAGGAGCTTGCTCAACGCCTGTCCAGGATCGCTCTCTTTCATCAGCGACTCCCCAATCAGAAACGCCTGATATCCGGCCGAACGTAGGCGAGATATATCGGCTCCGGCGTGAATGCCGCTCTCGGCAACGCGCAAAGCATTCGCAGGAATGCTGACATTCAGGCGCAGAGATGTTTCCAGTGTCACTTGGAATGTGCGCAAGTCGCGATTGTTTACGCCAATAGTGTCGAATCCCGCATCGACGGCGCGCTGCAGCTCGCGCTCATCGTGCACCTCGCAGAGAACATCGAGTTGCAACTCTTGAGCCGCACGCCGCAAGTGTTTCAATTCGGAATCATCCAGCGCGGCGACAATGAGAAGAGCGGCGTCGGCGCCATAGGCACGAGCCTCCATCATCTGCAGCTCATCGACGATGAAATCCTTGCGCAAACAAGGAATGGAAACGTTAGTAGACGCCAGCCGGAGATTCTCGAGCGAGCCCTGAAAGTGCTTCTCTTCCGTAAGGACTGACAAAGCCGCGGCGCCAGCCTGTTCCATTGCCCGCGCTAGCTCGATGACCTGAAAATCCGTGCGAATTACGCCTTTCGATGGAGATGCTTTCTTCAGCTCCGCAATGACTGCGGGGCCCGCTTGCGCGTCATCGAGCAAGGCCTTGCGGAATCCCCGCGGGGTATGTCGCTCTGCCATCTTTCCCAGCTCTGCACGGTAGGTGGAACTGGCTTTTTCGCCGATCCGGGCGCGTGTTTCAGAGACGATTTGCTGAAGGATGGTCATTTTCGCAAAAGCGATGAATCAGAACTGGTCTACCGCGAACTGATTGGCTGAGAAGCCAGGACAGGCGAGATCAAAATCGCCAGTATCGATAATACGGGACGCACTCGCGCGATCTGTGGAGACACGGCGCGACTATGAGCGTGGCAGGCATGTGCACGACATTATGCGACAGCTGTGCTGGAGCACGCAACCCGATCTTCCGGGAGGTGAAATCAATACTGCTTCCCGGTGGCAGACCGGTCGGCTGGCACTGTTTATGGCAGGCTTATTCCAAGGCCAGGTTCAGTGCGCGACAAGAGCGGGAAAGGTCTTCGGCGGCGTGCTGGGTGACTTTGCGGAACTCGAGTCCGTAGCGATAACCGTCTTTATCCCTGACGATTGCTGTAAGTTCAACGGCACGGCGGCAAAAGGGCGGCGTGAACTCCAGCTGAACGAGTTGCCCTTCCTGGAGCTCCAGAACGGCATAGAAACCTAGTCCACCTTCAGAGAGGTCATGGGCTCTTCCCTGAACGACGGTTTTAGTCCCACTATTCCCAGCGATGATCCTGATGCCGAAATCGACCTTGAAGCGGGGCCACTGCCGCTCGGCAGACTTCCCCCACCGCGTAGGTCGTGTGGTGACCTCGTGCTCCATGACGCATCGCAGTATGAGACAGCTTGATGCACGAAGCAAAGCACTTAGGTAACGTGACGAAGCTACGAAGCTGCGCGGTTCGAAGCTGCCCGTAAGTCGGTGCAAACCATAAAACCCCGTTTTGTCTCTAAGTTTTCCGGTAGTCTTTGCTTCAACCCCGCCTGGGACGGCAGGTCTAGATAGGTGCCCCCGGCTTCCTCGCAGCTTCTCACCTTACAACTCATCCAGCTGCTCTGGACATCTTAATTACGTAGTTAGAGACTGCAACGACTCAAGGCGCCTGCCCGCGTGTTGAGGCTTAGCCAAAAGTCGCTTTTCCGCCTAGGAGCCTGGGAACTCAGCATCCTGGTAAAGAAGGACTCCACAAATGATCATTGTGTGTTCGATCGCCCTCATGATCCTTTGGCTGTTCCTGGAATCTGCCTTCGCGGTTTCGACCTTGGTGTCGGGGGCCATCCTGACGGTTGCATTTTCGCTCTACGCTTTTGACTGGTGGCTGCATTCCCGCACTGAGAGGGCGCATACCCGCCCAAGCTCTACATGGCGACGCATGGCGTAACACCATCGTGTACACCCGGCTCGCTCGATTGCCGGCAATTGCTGTTTACTCCATTTAGGAGTCGCTCTAACTGATACCTAAAGACGCTTCCGATCTCATTGCAGCTGCTCTCGAGATCAGCAGCTTCTTACGAGGCAGATCACGGCAGAGAGCCGTCTTTTCATAGTTGAGGTCCAATGAAGAACCCTAGTAAACACTCGCAGGAAACGATAGAGCGGCTGAAGGCAAACGCCGAAGCCGCCAGAAAACGCCTCGCCCGTCTCAATAAGGAATATCTGCTGCGCCGACAGGTCGAAAAAGTGTCTCCGCCCAAGGCCAGCACCAAAGCGGAGACGTTCGCCGAGGCCGTATTGCGAATCGCCAAACAAGAGCGCATCACAATCTAGTCTGTCGCGCTGCCACCCTGTGTTCTAGGCAATTCTGCAAGAAGAGAAGCGGCGGTGAACCTATCGATCCACCGCCTTAGGTTGATTGCTGCGCCTACCGGCTCGCTACGGTTTGGGCGCGCTGCACCGCGTTCAAGAACGTCCGAGCTTCTGGTGGCGCCTGCACCTGACCGGTCAGGATTTGCTGGCTGGCCATGTCTTGACCGTAAAAGGCTTTCGTTGAGTCTTTGTCGGCACGGATTACTGAGCCGTTGAGAGAGATGCCGGCGAAGGCGCCTTTGCTCCGCGAGTAGGTAAGGATCGGCGCTTTCAGCTTCCAGTCGGTACCGGCTGCGGCTTCGCGTCCGACGGGACCGGCTGCAGCAGAGGCGTCTCCGCCGACCTGGAATTTATCCGACAGCAGCGCCTGCATGCCCTGGTCGTTCATAGCCAGCATGACCAGATCAACGCCCTCGGCTCCGATTTGTAGACCGAAGCTGCCTCCCGAAATGGTAAAGAAGGCCGGCGCGCTCCAGGCGCCATTGGTGGTCTTGCAGGTAGCGACGCCTTTACCATGCTGTCCGCCGATGCCGAATCCACCTTTAATCATGTGTGGCACGACGGCTACGCATTTGGCGCCGCTGAGTACGTTTTCAGGAATCCCTTTGTCGGGCGCAGCCGTGATCTCCTGCAGAACACTGGCGGCGTTGTCGAGTCGCTTGGCCGCGTCAGATTTGTCCTCTGCCGCTACGAAGCTGCACAGGGTAACTGTGAGCAGAACTGAGAGTAGCTTCTTCATGAGCTTCTTACCTCCGAGAAATTCGCAAGCTAAATCGTGGAATTCTGGGGAACAGGTAGGATGTCCGCGGTTGGTTGCTTCTACAAAGGAGGCGAAGCAGGTGTTGCGGGTTGGCTGGCAGAACAGCTAAAAAGCTTCTAAGCTGGTGAGCTTCTAAGCCAAAGGTGTGGCGATTGCAGCAGATGTCATGGATTGTTAGAGAAGCTTTCAGAAGCTGAGGAGCTTAGAAGCTGCCTTTGGTGCCGAAGAAGGGACTCGAACCCCCACACCCTTGCGGGTACATGGACCTGAACCATGCGCGTCTGCCAATTCCGCCACTTCGGCTCGGAAAACGATTCGCCGCAACGAATGCTCGCCTGTAGGAAAAGCTTGCGAGCCGCGGCTCACGGGCTGCTGTCCTATTGTCTCTGCTGTGCGAATTTTCTGTCAATCGCCATCGGCTCATCTCCGACCACCGACTACCGGCGGCGGTTCTGTTAATTTCCGCGCAGCTCCTCTGACGTCGATTCCGCCAGATATCTTTCCAGCACCTGCTCGAGTCTGCCCTGGGCGCGAAGGATGTATTCGATGGCATCGCGGGCAGCGCCGTCTCCGCCGCGATGATCGACAATTACGTGCGCTCCGTCGCGAACTTCTTTGCGCGCGTTGGGTACGGCAATGGCGAGACCTACTCGACGCATCACTGGAAGATCGATGATGTCATCGCCTACATACGCGACTTCTTCGGCGGTGATGCGCTCGGCAGCGAGGATCTTGTCGAGCGCGAGAAGCTTGTTGTCCTGTCCGAGAAAGACGTGGTGGATACGTAGCTCGCGCGCTCGCATCGCAACGGCTTCGGAAACACGCTTGGTGATAATGCCCAATTTGAGTCCGGCGAGGCGAGCCAGAGACATGCCTACGCCGTCGTGCGCATTGAAGCCTTTGCCTTCGAAGGTGTTGACAGTAGTAATTTCGTAGCCGCTTTTATCGGCGTTTACTTCTCCAGCAGTGACCGATGCGGCTACATCTTGTTTCGGAGTGGGAAAGAACCAGAGCGTGCCATCTGTAAGGACCCCATCCACATCGAAGATGATGACTTTGATTTTTTCTGCGTTGGAAGCGGCTGTCGGCATTGTTTTGGCTGGCTTTCATCAATCAGTAGTCGGCTACAGACAACAAGCTGTCATCCTGAAGCGCTCCTTTTGCGCGAAGGATCTCCCGAAGATGCATCGGCTTAAATGCCTTTTCAAGGCTCCTCGACCAGCAAACTGCAACCGTGGATAAGAGCCAGGAGAGCGCAATTAAGTCCGACAAGTCTTCGGGAGATCCTTCGCACAAAAAAAAACGCTCAGGACGACAGACGTCAAAAGTACTGCGAATACTGAACGAGTTCGCTTACTCTCGGAGCGCCTCCGGCGATTCCTATCGTCTGTTGCTCGCCGATGACTTTCCTACCTCTTCTCCCCTACCGCTGAATCCACCTTTGCCACGCTTTCCCGCAATTCCTCGACAATTTCGCGCGCTGCTTCGCGCGCCTGCACTTCCTGGTTTGGATCGAAGGAGATGGCGCCTACGCGTGCGTGCCCGCCGCCGCCATAACGTTCGCAGATTACGGCAAGGTTGACCATGTCGGCATGGCGCATCTTCGTCCATGGATTCGAGCCGACGGAAACCTTCGTGCGGAATGAGCTTTTA
The DNA here is from genome assembly GCA_964476905.1 of uncultured Terriglobales bacterium. GTDB lineage: Bacteria > Acidobacteriota > Terriglobia > Terriglobales > Acidobacteriaceae > Gp1-AA112. The sequence continues at coordinate 22,430 of CAYZHX010000040.1, read as the reverse complement.
CTTAAACCAACACTGTAAGTTGAGTCTGGATGAAGATAGTACGGCACGAACTTGTTGTAGCCTTCCAGGTCGTAATCCATAACGTCGAAAAAGATTGTGCCGAGTTTGCATTCGGAGCGCTGCTTCATGATATCGATCGAGCGCTGATGGCGCTCCATGAGCGGCGGTACCAGCGGCGCAACCAGTGGGTGCTCGATGATCTCGCTCAGCGGCTTGTAAGCGAGCAGCGGAATGAGGTTCGGCGTGAAGTTCTTGTCCTGGGTCGACTCGATCACCATGGTGAGCTTCATCGCCGGCTCTTTCATTTCGACAGCAGTCTTGGCGTCCTTGTATTGCGCGCCGTCAACGATGTCCGCCCACTCGATCAGTTCCGAAACAGGAGCCGGATTGAAGCCGAAGCGGTTCTCTGCGACGGTCGCCAGAAACTTCGTGCACGACTTGAAGTCTGGATCGTAAAACTTCTTATTGCTCTGGTTCGTGAGAAAGTGCTCGTGGTCTTCCGGAGTAAGGAAGGCACTCTGATGATGATCGAACCACCATGTGATCTTGGGTGACGGCGAGTACTTGAAGTCGACGATGGCGTTCTCCTCGCCTGTGAAGTCCGCTTCGTTAAAGAGCGAGCCGGCGCGATGCAGCAGTCCGCAGTACTCGAACTGGACGTTATCGCGGATGCGCTCGGAATAAAAGCGCGAGAAGAGGGCTGCGGAAGCAGTGCCGTCAAAACACTTGTCGTGGAAAAAGACCCGGACCCTCAATTCAGCTCCTGTGGTTTGTGGCCTTAAGGCTGCGTTCTCCACCAAGACCGTACTCGTCCGGGCCGATGGGACGAAAGCTAATCATCTTGCCATGCGGAGAGAGTGCGATTCAAGCGCAATGAGATCGTTATTGGAGAGGTGCAGGATTGACTGGAGTGATATTGAATTTCCCGTTCTCATTGTCGACCGAAACCAAGCTGCCCTCCTCGATTCGCAGCATTCCCGAGAGCCATTCCGGAATAGTAACGCGCAAGAACTCGCCTTGTACTTCCGATATTCCGCGAGCGCACTCAATGAACTGATCACCACCAGCCTCAAGCGGAATCAACAGCGCCAGCTTGCCGTCGATCCTTTGCACCGGACCCCGGAGTCTCGTGATTTCTTCCATGTGCGACGTGATATCGAGAGTTACACAATGCGTCTGCCGTTCTTGCGACAGTCCTCGCACACGCCATAAATCTGGAATGTATGGCGCGTGGTTTCGTAGTGGTGCTTGCGGCCGATCTCCTTTTCGAGGCGATCGACTTCGGGAGAGAAAAATTCAACCGAGCCTCCGCATGCCGTGCAGACCATGTGATGATGGCTGCGCCGGTTGTGCTGGTGCTCGTAGCGCGCAATGCCGTCGTGAAAAGCAACTTCGCTCGCGAGCCCGCACTCTGCGAGGAGCTTGAGCGTGCGATAGACGGTGGTGACGCCGATCTTTGGATCTCGTTTGCGCACGAGCTGGTGAAGCTGTTCGATGGAAAGGTGCTCGTGAGTTTCGAGGAAGGTGAGAAGGATGGTGTCGCGCTGCTCGGTCCACTTCAGCCCGACGCGTTTGAGATGCTGTTGAAAACGATATTGCGCCTCGCGCAGCCACTCCTGCGAAATCGAGATCGGATCATCGATGCGTTTCTGCAGCATTTCAGCGCTTTTTAGCATAACACTGCGTTTTTCCTACGGAGACACGCAGCCTCCGTATCTCGGTGGTGAAAAAAACATCAGCTAGAATCAGAGATGCATGGCCACTGCGACCCTCGCACCTCCTCGTACAAGTAGTCGGAACCTGGTTCTGCGCTGGATCGCCGCCGGCTTAGCCCTCGTTCTTCTCGCCGCTGCCGGTGTTGCCGGATACGTCTACTCGATTGCGCGTCATGAGTTGCCGCAGGTCGACGGCAGCATCGTTCTGAACGGCCTTTCCGGTCCCGTAACTGTTCTTCGCGATAAACTCGGCGTCCCGCACATTCGTGCGGCTTCTCTTGACGACCTCTTTTATGCGCAAGGCTTCGTCACGGCCCAAGACCGGCTGTGGCAGATGGATGCCAGCCGCCGTTATGCCGCCGGCGAGCTCGCCGAAATATTCGGTCCGGCGCTGCTGAAGCATGATCGGCAGCAGCGATATCTGCAAATTAAGGAGGCATGTGAGCGCGCCGCCGCGACACTCGATCCGCAGCAGCGGCATTACCTCGAGGTTTACGCCAAAGGCGTGAATGCCTTCGTCGAGCGCACGCGCGATCATCTGCCGCTCGAGTTCAGACTGCTGCGCTATTCCCCTGCTCCGTGGAAGGTCGAAGATTCGCTGCTGATCGGCGCGAACATGAGCCAGATGCTCAATACGCAGTACCCGCTGGAGCTGAAGCGCGAGGCCGTTATCCGCCATCTGTCTTTGCAGGAGCTTGCCGATCTGTATCCGACGACTTCATGGCGTGACTTGCCTCCGGCAATGCAGGCCAGGCCCAGGCTCCAAGAGCAAACCGCACCGAAAACGGATTCGGATGAAAATGATGACGAGCGAGTTCCAACCCAGACCTCTTCTGTGCTCGCATCGTTCGAGCCGTCTGCATGCGAAGAATGTGTTCCGGGTTCAAACAACTGGGTCGTTTCGGGAGAGCACACTGTCAGCGGACGTCCGTTGTTGTCCAACGACATGCACCTTGCGCACTCAATTCCCGATATCTGGTACGAGGCACAGCTAACGAAGGGTGATGGGGTCGATTACGATGTCGCTGGTGTAACTCTTCCCGGCCTGCCATTCGTCATTGTCGGACACAATCGGCGTATCGCGTGGGGCTTCACAAATCTCGGTCCTGACGTTCAGGATCTTTTCATCGAGCAGTTCGACAACAGCGGCAATGTCGCCACACCCCAGGGTTGGCAAGCGCCACAGAAGCTGCACGAAGTTGTTCACGTTAAAGGGCAGTCTGACGATGTATTCGACGTTACAGTCACGCGGCACGGGCCCATCATTACTCCAATTCTCAAAGGCGAAACTCGCCAGCTCGCGCTGCAGTGGACGATCTATGATCCGGGCACGATCGGCAGCCCGTTCCTGGACGTGAATTCGGCACGAAATTGGCAGGAATTTCGCGCAGCTTTCTCGAAATTCGGCGGTCCTTCGCAAAACGTGGTTTACGCAGACGTGAGTGGACACATCGGTTACCAAGCCACAGGAAAAATCCCAATTCGAGCCTCAGGGGATGGCCTCCTGCCGCAGTCCGGCGCAGATGCGGCCCACGACTGGATCGGCTACGTTCCGTTTGATCAGCTGCCAAGCGTCCATGACCCGCAGTCGGGAATTCTCACCACTGCGAATGGACGCATCACTCCCGACGGCTATTCGCGCATGCTGGCGAACATCTGGTGGGCGCCGTATCGCACCGCCCGCATCTTCCATTTGCTGAACGGCGCCGAACAGTTCAGTGCAGCCGACATGCTGTTCATCCAAACCGACGTCACCTCAGAGCTGGAGCGGTTCTTCGCTGACCGGTTCGTGTACGCGATCGATCACAGCAAAAACGTCTCGCCTCGTGTGCATCAGGCGGCGGAAATCATGCGCGGCTGGGATGGTCGGATGGACAAACCGAGCGCTGCGGCATCCATCGCATACTGGAGCCGGCGCAATCTGATGCGGCTCGTCCTAGTTCCCAAATTAGGAGATGACTACATTAACTACGACTGGGGACTCTCGGCGCCGGCGTTCGAGAACATTGTCACTCACCGCTTTCCACGATGGCTGCCGCAGGGCTATAGCTCTTATGACGAGTTGCTCGTTGCAGCGGTACAGAAAGCGGTTGATTCCGATCGTGCACCAAGAGAATTAAAGCGCTGGTACTGGGGCAAGCAGTTCCCGGTAGAAGTGCAGCATCCCGTGTTCGGCGCGATTCCCATTTTGAAATACTTGAGCGGAACCGGATCACATTGGCAGTCGGGCAGCGGCAGTACAGTGAAGCAGGTCGGAAGCGACTTCGGACCTTCTGAGCGGCTAACCGTTGACCTCTCGAACTTCGACCGCTCGAGTTTAAATATCGTCATCGGCCAGTCAGGACATCTGCTGAGCCCGCACTATAAAGACCAGTTCTCAGCCTGGTATAACGATTCCAGCTTCCAGTTCCCATTTACGGAAGCCGCAGTCAACGCCGCTGCCGAACACCGACTTGCCTTGCAGCCGAGGTGAGAGGGCTAACAGAAGCGCCCGCGGTAGCCGGTGAGTGATGCTGGGCTAGCTATCGTTCGATTTTCTGGAGCGCTTCAGCTTCTTCTGTCGCGCAATCTCCTCTTCCGAGTACATGGTGCCACGGCATTTTGCAGATCCGCAGAAGCATGGCGCTGGATCGTCTTCCGCTCCGTCATACAGCTTGTAGTCGTAGGTCAGTTCCTCGCCGGCTTTGATGTCGCGCACTGCAATGATCCAGATGCAACCATCGATCTCGTCGGTTTCGCAGTTGGGATCGCAGGAATGATTAATGAACATCGCGGTACCGTGGCCGTCAATCACTTGTTTACCATTGCGAAGTCCGAACAAGTAGGTTGTAGAGCGGCCGTCGTAGATGTCATCCGCCTTTTCGGGCGAGATGCGTGGTCCGGTATATTCCACCACCAGCGAACCTTTGCGAATTGGCGCTGTCGTGTAGCAGCCTGCGGCGTGAATGTCAGAGGAACGGATGATGAGGGTCATTGTGGAATCTCTGCTTGCGCGGAAGAGGCTCGAAACTGCAGTATAGCGAACACGTCAGTTAACTCCAGAGAGCCGCGTATGAAGACAGCCGGATATTCCAGTACACCTCTCTACAAAAAGCTTGGGATCAAAGCGGGAGACAGAGCCTGGTTTTCTGGAACTCCCGACGGCTACGAAGCGGAATTGCAAAAGGCGGGAGAGTTCCACGTTGCTCCAAAGCTCACCGCAGATCTCGACTTTGCGCATCTATTCACGGCGAGCCGAGCGGAGCTATCTCGCAACTTTCCAAAATTGAAAAGAGCGCTTAAGCCCGCCGGCATGGTGTGGATTTCCTGGCCCAAGAAGTCCTCACGCGTTACAACTGATCTCGATGAAAACACAGTGCGTGAACTGGGACTGAACAGCGGGCTAGTAGACGTGAAGGTCTGTGCCGTAGATGACGTCTGGTCAGGATTAAAGTTCGTGTTTCGCCTGAAAGACCGATGAAGTCGTGCTGCGTTTTAGAATGAAATAGAGGTCATTATGGAAACTGCAACATTTGCGGCCGGTTGCTTTTGGGGAGTGGAAGAGACATTCCGGCAAGTGGCGGGCGTACAGGAAACCACAGTGGGCTATCTGGGTGGCCACACAGAGAACCCGACATATAAAGATGTCTGCACAGACGAGACCGGGCACGCCGAAGTCGTGCAGGTGACGTTCGATCCGTCGAAGGTGAACTACGACAAACTGCTCGATGTGTTCTGGTCGGCGCACGATCCCACAACCCTGAATCGCCAAGGGCCAGACATTGGAACTCAGTACCGATCAGCAATCTTCTTTCATTCGCCTGAGCAGGAGCGGCAAGCACGCGAGTCGAAAGAGAAGATCAACGCCTCTGGCAAGTTTCGTCGCCCAGTTGTGACCGAGATCGCGCCAGCTTCAACGTTCTATTGCGCAGAGGATTATCACCAGAAATACCTGGCCAAACGCGGACTCAGTCACTGCCACATTTAGCTGCTAAGCTTCTCGGCTCTGCTCGTGACAACCTACCTGGTGGAACTAGACACGCGCCGTAAGGAGGCTGTTCGGCTCAGAAGCTCAGGAGCTAAGCAGCTTGGGAGCTATTGCCAATGAAGCTCTATACGCCACGCGATGCAGCGCAGGTACTCGGAATCAGCTATCCCGCGATTAAGCAGTGGATCTATCGCGGCAAGCTGAAGACTGTGCTGACCGCAGGAGGACACCATCGCGTTCCTGAATCCGAACTAGACAGATACCTTGCATCGGTGCGCAAGCATGGAGCGATCCCAAAACGCCGCCAGAGCTTTCGGCGCATCAGCGGACGCAATCAGTTGATCGGCCGCATCATGGACGTGAAGGTCGATGGATTGCTTGCACAGATCACTCTGGGCATCGGCGACCAGAAGATTACGTCAATCATCACCGCCGATGCAGCTCGCGAGATGCGACTGGTGAAAGGCATGGTCGCTGCCGCTCTAATCAAGTCCACAGAAGTCATGATTGTTGTTCCAGAGTAAAGGCACGCGTCTGACGTAAATCGTATACACTACATTGTTACAACCGTATTGATTCACCTATACCTGCTTCCTCAGTCCTGATGAAAACTATTCTTCTTTGCCTAGCGCTTCTGGCCGGCGCGCTACAGGCGCTTGCCCAAGAGACGCTCACCGTTGCCGCTGCAGCTGACCTGCAGCCTGTTATGACCGAGATCGCTGCACGATTTCAAAAACATTCTGGCGCCTCGGTGAAGCTTTCATTCGGCTCATCGGGAAACTTCTTCTCGCAGATTCAAAACGGCGCGCCCTACGATCTCTTCTTCTCGGCTGATGTGGATTATCCCGCCAAATTGCAAGCTGCGGGACTGGTCGAGCCTGGATCACTTTACCCTTACGCCATCGGCAAGATCGCTTTGTGGGCTCCGAAGAATGGATCCGCGATCGATGTCACTAAAGGGTTGTCGGTCATTGCAGATAAGAACGTGCAAAAGATCGCCATTGCAAATCCCGCACACGCGCCCTATGGCCGTGCCGCCGAGACCGCGCTCAAAAACGCAGGTCTGTGGGACAGCGTCTCATCCAAACTTGTTTTGGGCGAGAACATCGCTCAAGCAGCGCAGTTCGTGGAGTCGGGAAACGCCGATGTCGGAATCCTTGCTTTGTCGCTCATCCTTTCTCCTGCCCTGAAAGAGCGAGGTAGATATTTCATCGTGCCTGGGACGTTGTATTCACCGTTGCGGCAGGTCGCGGTGATCCTGAAGAGCTCACGGCACAAAGAACTTGCAGGCAAGTTTCTCGAATACATCAAGAGCGGTGAAATCACTTCCTTGCTCCGGCAATACGGATTCTCTTCAGCGGAGGCCGAACGATGAATTGGCCGGCGATCTGGTTGAGTCTGCGGCTGGCAGCAATCGTCTGTTTCGTTCTGCTTGTGATCGGCGTTCCGGTTGCATACTGGATCGCCTTCTCTCGCCGACGATGGAAGTTTCTAGTGGAAGCCGTGGTCGCGCTGCCACTGGTACTACCACCAACCGTGCTCGGCTACTACATGCTGTTGGCATTGGGACCGAGAAGTCCGTTAGGACGCATCGCGGAATCGCTCTTCTCTGCTCGCCTGGCTTTCTCATTTCCCGGATTGGTCATTGCTTCGGTCCTGTACAGTTTCCCGTTCGCAGTACAACCGATGGTCAATGCCTTCGAGTCGGTCGACCGCAAACTCCTCGATGCTGCCGCAGTCCTGGGAGCATCGCCTCGACGGATTTTTCGCACTATCATCCTTCCCATCGCCAAAGCGGGAGTCGTCACTGGCGCAGTGCTTAGCTTTGCTCACACCATCGGAGAATTTGGGGTTGTCTTGATGGTCGGCGGCAATATTCCAGGCGTGACGCAAACGATTTCGATCGCGATCTACGATGAAGTCCAGGCGCTCGACTACGCGCTCGCGGCGCGAACGTCGGCTCTCCTGCTAGTCTTCTCTTTTGTGACTCTGGCCTTCGTGTACGCGCTGAACCGAAGAACGTCCATCTGGTGGTCGAGTCCGCGAAACGAGTGAATATTCTTCACGCTCAATTCCGGCTGCGTCTGTCTCCGGCTTTCCACCTCGATTGCACGTTCGAAGCACCTTCAGGATTCACTGTGCTGTTTGGCCACTCCGGGGCCGGCAAGACGTCCGTCCTCGATTGCATCGCCGGAATCAAGACGCCAGATGAAGGAAAGATTTCTCTGAACGGGACGGTTCTGTTCGATTCGCAGGCTCGTCTTAATGCTGGTCCTCAAAGCCGCAAGCTGGCATACGTATTTCAGGACCTCGCGCTGTTCCCTCACATGAACGTGATCGAGAACGTCGCATTTGGGCTTGTAGATGTAGAACATTTGGAGGCAGAGAGTCGGTCAAATAGTGTGCTTTCCCGATTCGGCATTCAGGATCTGAGCTCTCGAAAACCGAGGGACCTCTCAGGAGGCGAACGCCAGAGAGTCGCTCTCGCGCGTTCGCTCGTAACCAATCCGCGAACTCTTCTCCTCGACGAGCCTCTCGCCGCTCTCGATCGTCCCACGCGTATGAAGATCATTGAAGATCTGCGCAGGTGGAATGAGGAGCACAAAGTGCCCATTCTTTACGTGACTCATTCGGTGCGAGAGGCTCTGGCGTTAGGTGAGCGAGTGCTCCTAATGGAGCACGGAAAGATCGTCGCCGGGGGAAGGCCATCAGAGCTGCTCAACCCTGACGAATGGGATTCATAACTCCTCTCAGTACGACAAGCCGGGCGTTTGCCGCAGAAAATCGTTGCTCGCCGCCTGCTTCAGCATAAAGTCCGCGACGTCCGCGCGTGAAATCTTCCGCATGATTTTGTCGGATGCCGAGAATCCCGCACGATACTTGCCCGTGCGCAGACCATCGTTCAGCATCGCCGGCCGCACGATAATCCAATCCAGCCCACTCTCTCGCACAATGCGCTCCTGCAGCTCCTTATCTTCAAAGATATTCCGCAAAAGCGTGGCGCGAATCACGTGCGCGAAGAAGAAACCAAGCTGTCCGCGGCTGTCGCCCAGGTCGAGTGACGTTTCCAGTACGAGCCTTTTCACTCCATTTTTCTGCATAGCTTGAATGATGTTGCGCGTGCCGTCGGACTGTATGGTGTTCTTGCGGATCACTCTCGTGCCCAGCGCGCACAACACCGCATCCTGGCCGCCCACAGCAGCCTCGATGGAAGCCTGATCTGCAACGTCGCCTTGAGCTATGCGGAGGTTATGATGCGAAATTCCCAGTTTGGATGGCGTGCGCGCAAACGCGGTCACCTCATGGCCTTGTTCGAGTGCCTGTTTCACGAGTTCGCGGCCTGTGCCCCCGGTGGATCCAATGATGAGCAGCTTCATACTGACTACGCTTTCTTTTGAGCTAACGAGTTCAATCTATCATCCAAATACACGATGACCTCGTCGTTTAATCCCGACGTTCTCATTATTGGTGCGGGAGTAGCGGGACTTGCTGCCGCGGGAATGCTCTCACGCGCTGGCGTGCGCGTGCTGGTGCTCGAAGCTCGCGACCGCATCGGTGGGCGGATCGCAACGGTCCATCCTCCCGCTCTGAACGCTGCTGTCGAACTCGGCGCTGAGTTTGTGCATGGACGTCCTCCCGAAACATTCGGACTGATCAACGGTTCCGGTTTAAAAGTGTCCCAAATACATGGCGAGCCGTTTTGCTCCAATGAAGCAGGGTTGGGACCCTGTGACTTCTGGTCGCGCATCGAGAAAGTCCTCGAAAGGATGAAGAAAGAAGGATCCGTGCAGCAATCGTTTGACGCGTTCGTCCGCGGGCTCCAAGATGCTGGGATAACTGAAGAAGACAAGCGCGCCGCCTGCAACTACGTCCGTGGATTCCATGCCGCGCATCCGGAGGACATCAGCGTCCAGTCTTTGATCGAAGGCATTTCAGCCGAGGAAGAGATCGATGGCGACAGCCAGTTCCGCCTGCCGCAAGGCTACGATTGCCTGGTCGGCGCTCTCAAAAGCAAGCTGGACGATGAGTACTCGCGCATTCAACTGAATGCGGCGGCGAAATCCGTGACTTGGAAACGCGATTCCGTAACTGTGCGAGCGAGAGGTGCAAACATCCCAGTACAGACTTTTGTTGCTCCAAAACTGTTGCTCACCATACCTCTTGGAGTGCTGAAGGCTGATGAGGGACGCAGTGCGATCAGCTTCGATCCAGCACTCACGGTGAAGGACTCAGCCTTATCGCGCCTGCGCATCGGGCATGTCATCCGCGTATCTCTTGTCTTCCGTTCCCGTTTTTGGATTCGGCTGCAGGCGGATGGCCGGACGCTACAGAAAATGACGTTTCTCTTCTCCGGTGATGAGGACTTTCCAACGTGGTGGACCCTATATCCGATTGAGCAGCCCGTACTCACGGCCTGGTCACCGGCTGATTCGGCCGAGCGCTTATCAAAGTTGTCCGATGAGGAAATCTACGAGCACGCAATTCAATCGCTATCGCGTGTACTGCACGTTAGCGTCGATCGTTGCCGCGCCGAACTCGTCGCCGCCTACACTCACAATTGGCAGACCGACCCCTACTCTCTCGGAGCGTACAGCTATGTTGCCTCAGGTGGAAGCGAAGTTCAACGCGAACTGGCTGTGCCCCTGGATGGAACGCTTTTTTTCGCGGGAGAAGCTACGAACTTCGAAGGACATTCCGGGACGGTTCACGGTGCCATCGCGAGCGGATACCGCGCTGCCAAGGAAATTCTGCAGTCATAGTTCCCTCCGTGACCTCTTGTGTCACCTTCGTGCTCGCCTTTCCCTTTATCACACCAATGCCAACTGCTCCGCAGGCGTGAAAATCCTCTTTCGGATCAGAGACGTACATATCAGCGCAGTCAATCCGGAAGAGCCGAAAATCATCGCAATCACGACGAACTGATAGATCGCCGCGTATAGAGGAGACGAGCCTGAAAGCACCATTCCCGCCATCAATCCCGGAATCCAGACCAGACCTAGTGAGCGCAGGTTATTGAGCGCGGGAATCAAACTGGCCGAGAAAGACTTTTCTACCTCTATTGAAACGCTAACGTCAGGCGCGGCGCCAAGCGCGAGGGCGGACTCGATCTCACCGATGTGCGACTCCACTTCCGAGCGAAAGCGTTCGAGCGCGAGCGCGTTTGTGTTCATCGCGTTCGCAATGATCATGCTGCCGACGGGAACGATCGAGGTGATAGCGCCGTCGATCACTCCGGCCCATGTCATAACGGCAATCACCGATCCCGATCCCAGCAGAATAGACCAGAATGAAACAGCAAAGCTTCCAGGAATTTTCTTGGTCCGTCGCGCGGAAGTCGCACCCGCGGCGAGCACCATTGCTGAGAGCATGAAGGCGCTCGTCCATTGCGGACCCTTCAGCATCAGCACCAGAATGAAACCAACCGCTACGATCTGCGCCAGGCCGCGTATTAATGCTACGACCGTTTCCCATTCGACATGAATATGGCGGCGCCGGGCAATCATTGCGAGGACAATCGCCAGTACGCCGCTCACTCCCGCCTGCGCGAGCCCCAACGCAACTTGGTTAGGAAAGAGATGTTTCAGCATTCAGCACCTCAGAAACTGAACCGATCTTGATCAACTTCCCTGCCTCAAGCCGCGCGACACGCGTAGCCAACCTGCGTGCCTGAGCCAGGTCGTGCGTCACCAGAATAGAGGTGACACCCTGCTCGGCAATTTTGCGAATCACCGCTTCAACATCGAATTTCGCAGCTTCATCGAGCGCCGAGGTGGGCTCATCGAGCAGGAGTACCGCAGGGTCGTTGGCGAGCGCACGTGCAAAACAAACGCGCTGCGCCTCGCCTCCGGAAAGATGCGCGACTTGCTCGTTGGCAAAACCGGAGAGTCCGACTCCCGTGAGCAACCGCTCGATTTCCGAATCAGGAAGACCCTTCCCTTGCTGCCGCGGGCCAAAGCGCAGGTTTTCCGCAACCGTTCCGGGAAAGACGAAAGGCCTCTGCATCACCATACCTACTCGACGGCGCAGCTCGCGAGTAGGTAACTCGCGATAGTCCCGTCCGTCCACCATCACGGTGCCGCTATTCGGCTCATCCAGCCGATTCACCAATCGGAGTAAAGATGACTTACCTGCCCCGCTCGGTCCGACAATTGCCAGCATTTCGCCGGCATGTACGTCGAATGTCACGTCGTTCACGATAGTTTTCGTGCCGACGCTTCGCACAAGATGTCTGGCCTCAAGAATGACGGACAAGCATTCCTCAATCGCTCAAAGCACTGAGCGCAAAAGAAAGAGTGTATCCGGGCAGGTCACAACGTGCAGGCCATGGCGAATTTACATCGGGTTGCGGCACGGCTTTCCTTGAGAACACTCAGCCGCTACTATGCTTACGCGACTCAACACCAAAGCGATGGATGATCTGCTACAGCTCATGCAAGCCGCACAACACGGCGACATCGATGGATTGCATCGTTTTCTCGAACAGCATCCTGATTTCGTTTCAAAAAGAGATGAATCAGGCGCGACTGCCCTGCACTACGCTGCACTCAACGGACACCGCCGCGCGGCAGAATTTCTGATCGAGCGGGGAGCTGATATTAACAGTCGAGATTCCCAGTTTGGTGCAACGCCTGCGGGTTGGGCGATCGAATATCTCCGCGAAAAGGGGGCTTTGCTCGGGGTCGAGATCAGCGACCTGGCATTCGCGATCATGCGCGGCGATTCGCATTGGGTGTCGCGCTTGCTCGCGCGGTTTCCTGCATTGCGAACCGCGCGTGATACGAATGGGACTCAGCTCCAACAACTTGCACGCGAATGCTCAAACTCCGAAATTCGCAAGATGTTTTCACCGTAAGCCGTCACCATTGTGCTCGTGCTCCGGCGTGTTTCCGTCACTGTTGCTGTGCGGCCATTTCTGCGAAGACAACAACATGGCCTGCGGGATCTTTCAACCCAATTTCTTTTGCACCGTAAAAAGTGGTTCGCACTGGCAGAACAACGTTTGCGTTCTTGGCTGCACCAATAAAGGGATCGAGCTTGTCGACTTCCACATAAAGAAACGTTCTTCCACCCTCGATATCTTTCGCAATCGCAGGAGCATCTTTTGCGGCGCTTGCGAAGCTCTGATACATGATCTCGAGGTTGTCTTTCTGCAGAATCACGAATCCCAAGCGATCGCCATCGGGCACTTCAACGGTTTTTCGAAAACCAAAACGGCTCGTCCAAAACTCTACACAAGGCTCAATTTTGTCTACATAAAGCACTGGCGTAATTTTCTTAACCTTCATCTTTGTCTCCTCTGATTTTGTCTGTGAAAATGAAAACGCCGACAGACAGGCGACGATTACCAAACAACGGGCAGCGGCTTTCATGGGCTTGATTTCCTTTTATTGTTGCAGTAGTCTTATTTAGACTAGTGACGATACAGGAGCCAATATGACCTCGTCAATTGGAATCTCATCCCAAGCGAAAACGCGCAAACTCCAGGATCTAGTTTCCGTCGGCCCAGCGATGCTTCGCGACTTCGAGCTGCTGGGAATTCGCAATGTTCCCACTCTGGCACGCCAGAATCCGCGCGAGATGTACAAGCGCTTATGTGAAATAACAGGACAGAAACAAGACATCTGCTGCCTCGATGTCTTCGAGGCGGCTGTGGCGCAAGCGCGCAATCCCCTGCTCCCGTTGGAGCAATCGGTGTGGTGGTATTGGAGCCGAAAACGGAAGGCGCGTCGTGCCAAAGCGTAAGCGCACGCTGGCGCTCACCACTGCGGACCTGGTGGTGCTCAGCTTGCTATCCGAACGGCCCATGCACGGCTATCAGGCGAACCTCGAATTGGAGCGACGGGAAATTCGCGACTGGGCCGGCATTTCGCGCCCGCAGGTGTACTACTCACTCGAAAAGCTCGAGCGCTTGGGGTTCTTGCGCCCTGCTCGCGACAAAGAGCCTGCTGCCGGGCCGGAGCGCAGTGTTCTTGCTGTGACCACGGCCGGTCGATCAGCTCTTGCGGATGCTCTCGAACGGGAAGACTGGACCACCCAACGTGAGCGTCCTTCCTTCCTCACATGGATCGCTCTTTCCTGGCTGGCGCGTCCGGGCGTCTGCGAAAAGCAGATTCAAGGACGCCGCAAATTTCTCACATCTGAACTCGTGCGCGAGCAAGGTGTGCTCGATTCTGTGTTACGCGAGGTCGGCCATTCTCACCACGAGGCAGTCTGGATGTTGAAGTTGACGATCAGGCAATTCAAGACGGAGTTGCAATGGCTAGATGATTTAGAGCGCGAGCTACCTCATCGTGGGCGAGCACGGAATCCGGAGTATGTGCGCGAATGATTCTTTCCTTTGCAATGCTCACGTTCTCCAATCCGTGTCGTCCATCTTGGCTGATAAAGGAAACATGCCAATGAAATTGCCACTTGCGGTTGCGACGTTGGCCATTCTCGGTTTCCAAGGGCATGCTCGAGCTTTTTCTGCGGCTCAACTCTCAGACCTGGTCGGCGATTGGAGCGGAACCTCTCTCTGCCAGGTAAGACCCTCTCCCTGCCACGACGAGCAGGTGGTCTATCACATCTCGAAGCCGCACGAGCATAAGGTCACCATCCAAGCCGACAAAATCGTCGAGGGTAAGCTGGTAACGATGGGCGTCAGCGAGTGGACTTACGACAACTCCAGCGGCACGCTCACGTGGGAGATGCCTCGTGGCACTTGGAAGCTCGTAGTCGATGCCGACACGATGGACGGCACGTTAATCGTTCCCGAGAATGTCCTCTTTCGCAAAGTTCACCTAAAGAGATCGAAGTAGCGCGCACCAGCGCCAGCTTGCGCCAACCTCCTGGCGGAGTTCCGAATCAGAGATGCTGGGAGGAATTTCGCGCGCATGATTCTGGTTCTACTCATCATTCTGCTGATTCTCGCTGCAGGAACAGCGCCGGTATATCCGTATAGTCGCGGATGGGGATACTACCCGAGTGGCACGCTGGGAACAATTCTGCTCATCGTGCTCATTCTCTATTTGCTGCACTACGTCTGAGGGCACACGGCAATCCCTACTCGTACCGCAGCGCCACCATGGGATCCACTCGGCTCGCCTTCCGTGCCGGCAAATAGCTCGCCAGCAGAGCAACACACGCAAGCAAAACGGAGACTACAAAGAACGTCGTCACATCCGTTGGGTGGACGCCATACAAGATGCTCTGGATGAGGCGGGCGCAAACCAGCGCCCCACTCAGCCCGATTGCCAACCCGATTCCCGTCAGCAGCAGGCCTTGCGAGAACACATCGCGAGCAATAGTTGTTTGCGTTGCTCCCAGAGCCATGCGGATACCGATGTCTCTCGTGCGCTGCGCAACGGTGTACGAGAGCACACCATAAATCCCAACAGCGGCGAGCAGCAGCGCAGTAGCGGCGAAGATGGTAAGCAGATAAGTATCAAAATGGGACTGCTCGAGCTGCGTCGAGATCCTCTGCTGCATCGTCGTCACATTGTAGATCGGTACTCCCGGTGCAGCCTTCGCCACTGCTGATCGCAGCTCACCCACGGAAAGAGGAACGCCGCCAGTACGCACGACTACGTCCATGGTGCGGCCCACCCAGTCCCATGCGGCCGGCGGCATCTGCGCGATGGGCAAGTAAAACTCGGGCTGGACTTGCTGATCGAGTCCCCAGGCGTGCGTGTCGCCAACCACGCCAACCACTTCGTGCCACACAGGATCAAGTCGTCCTTTCGGACCTGCTTCGCAACATGCAAACCGTTTTCCTATCGGATTCTGCCCCGGCCACATGGTGCGCGCGAGCGTCTCGTTCACCAAAGTCACGAAGGTGGTTTCGCGCGTGTCAGCCGGAGTAAATTCGCGGCCCATCTTCAGCGGCACGCGCACGGTATTCAGGTACCCGGGCGTCACGACGCGCAACCGAGCATCGACGAGATTCGACGGATCGAACGCTTGTCCTTCCGCGAGCAGGCCATTGCTGTTGCCGCCCGTCATCATCGGAGCACGAGAGACTACCGAGGCAGCCTGCACTCCTGGCAATTCTTCCACATTGCGAAGGATCGACTCGAAGGTTTGTCTCGCCACTGCCGGTTCGCTGTAAACCCTCTCCGAAAGCCCTACACGTCCAGCCATCAAGTTAGCGGTATCGAATCCCGGCTGAACCTTCGACAAAGACAGCGCACTGCGGACCAGCAATCCCGCTCCCGCGAGCAGCATCAGAGCCAGCGCCACCTCACCCACAACCAGCGCGTTGCGAACGCGATCCCGCGTGCTCTTGCCGATCGCGCTGGAGATGTTGAGTGCCTGTGTCAGCCGGACAGCGGCGGATCGCAGCGCAGGCGTCATGCCAAAGACGATGCTCGAGAGCACTGCAATAGCTGCTGCAAACAGCAGTGCGCGAAAGTCCAGATGCGCATCTTCAATGCGAGGCACGCCTGCAGGCGCGCTGGCCACGAGCCACTTCACGCCGGCTGCGGCTACTGCAATTCCCAAAATTGCACTCAGGAGCGCGAGCACCACGTTCTCAGCCAGGAGTTGGCGCACGATTCGACTGGGACTCGCACCCAGCGCGGCGCGCACTGCCATTTCCTTTTGTCGCGTTCGCGCACGCGTTAGCTGCAGGTTGGCGATGTTAGCGCAGGCGATGAGCAGGACGAATCCTACGGCCGCCAGCACCGTGAAAAGCATCACGCGTTGATCGCCCAAGAGGGCATCCGTCAGCGGAGTGAGACTGAAGCCGCGATCTTTGTCGTCAATCGGATATAGCTGCGCCTGTCGTGCGGCCAGCACCTGCATTTCGGCGCGAGCCTGCTGCAGCGAGACACCATCCTTGAGCCGCGCGAAGATGATCAGGTAATGGTTGTCATGATCCTTCTGCTGAGCTGGGGTGAATGCCGCCGGAACCCAGATTTGTGATTTGCTCAGCAAAGGATCGAAGCTGCGCGGCATTACTCCTACGATGATGGTTGGAGCGCCATTCACGTGGATGCTGCGGCCCAGGATCGTCGAATCACCGTGAAAGCGCGTTCGCCACAGGTCTTCGCTGATAACTGCGACGGAGTTGTGCCCCACCGCGTCCTCTTCATTAGTGAAGTAGCGCCCCATGAGCGGCGGCACGCCGAAAGTATGGAAGTACTCCGCCGTGACCTTCTCGCCGTCGATACGCTCCGGAGTATCTTCGGTCGCAAGATTAAAGGCCGCCGAAGCCGACGCTGACAGACTGGAGAACGAGCGGCTAACCTCGTGAAGGTCCGAGTAGTTTCCGACGGAAACCCCGCCACCGCCATGCCCCTGCCACAGCTCCTGAAGCAGCATCACTCGTTCCGGCCTCTCCATCGCCAAAGGCCGCAGCAGCACGGCGTCGACGATGCTGAAGATCGCCGTATTCGCCCCGATTCCAATGGCAAGTGTTAGCAGCGCCACGATGGTGAAACCGGGACTCTTGCGCAGGACGCGCAGGCCATAGCGAAAGTCATGGGTTAGTGGATGCATGAATCCTCGAAATCCCTGATTTTGAAAGCATTGCTGTTTCCACCGTCTCGCTTCGCCGGGTCGCAATGCGCTCAAACACTTAGGGAGAGGCCAGAGGAGAAAGGCGCAGGTCTAAGCGCCGGATGTGAAAAGAACTGTCCGAATCTGAACAGGTTGAAAACCGGCGAAAGCGCCTAGCATACATACTGGGTTTTCCACTTCTTTCCATCACCACGACGTCTTAGACCCAATCACACTCGTCCCGGAAAAAACAAGAATGTGCTGTATTCGATGAGACCATCTCGCCATTTCCGAATCCATATGCCTAAAACGGAACTCTTCGCTGAATAGAGTTGTATTCGGAACCTCGACTGCTCCGTTGCTCGAAAAGATCCCGACACCCCTCGGCCCACAAATTTCAAAAAGGGAATGGCATGTTTCGAAAAACAATTACGTCTAGTTATCTGACTTTGATTTTTTCCATACTCGTAATGACGGGCTGTGGCTCGTCGAATTCTCCTTCCGGACAACCTCCAGCCGCTGCGGCTCGTTTTGCCTTTGTAGCGAATTCGCAATCGAACAACGTCTCCACCTTCGTCGTCGATCCGGCTACAGGCCGGCTGAGCCTCAAGGACACAGTGTCAACCGGCGGCATGCGCCCTCGGCGCATCACAACAGAAGCTTCAGGACATTTTGCGTATGTAAGCAACTTAGATTCGAACGACATATCGATCTTTGCCATCGACGCCAACACAGGCAACTTCCGGATGCTGGGCACTCCGATCCCCACCGGCAGTGGACCAACGTCAATCGTCACCGGGCCCACCGGAAATGTTCTCTATGCAGTGAATCAACAGGGTAATAACATCACTGGATTTGCTGTGGATTCGAATACAGGTGCGCTTACACCTCTTAGCGGAGAGGTTCCGACCGACAACGCGCCAATTGAACTGCGCTTCCATCCCGCGGGGCATCTCGCGTACGTGCTCAACTTCAACTCCAGCGACGTAACCGTTTATCGCGTGGACAGCACCGGCGCATTGGGATTACTGGGCGCGGTACCGGTAGGCGTTAGTCCATCCGCGATCGCCATTCATCCCTCAGGAAAGTTTCTCTACATCGCTCACTTGGTCTCCGATGAGGTGACTACGTTCTCGATCGATCAAGCATCGGGAGCCCTTACGCAGTTAACGCCCTCCGTTACCAGCGAAGATGGTCCTTTCTCGCTCACGCTGGATTCGCAAGGTCGATTTTTGTACGCGACCAACGCGATCGCGAATACCGTTTCTGCCTTCGCCATCGATGCCCCGACCGGGACTCTCACACCAGTTTCCACCGTTGCGGCGAGCACCAATCCGGTCGCGCTAACATTCGACGATGCGGGCCGGTTTGCATACGTGGCAAACCTCGGCTCAAACAACGTCACGACTTACAGCGTTGACGCAGCCACAGGATCTCTAACGCAAGTTGGCTCACCGGTCGATGCGGGAGGCGGTCCGGCATCGGTTGTGCTTAGCAGATAAACGACGGCTGCGGTCTTCTCAGCTTCGACACGCGCATACCCCCACTCATCGGAGGTTCTCGCTGAGTGGGATCGTTTTGGTTGTTTTTGACGGGCACATCAACGGTTGTTCGAGCGCTGCTCAAGGCTCGACAAACTTACTCACTGATTCGGACTCTCGCTCGGAACTGAGATGGTGAATCCTTTGGAGTGGATTCAACGCGGTTCCAGAATGGTCAACCCAGCAATTTGAGTAAAGGGTCGCCTATTGAAGGTGGCCACCTGGCTGCCTCGTTCCAAAGCGGTTGCCGCGACGATCAGATCGTAGTAGCCGATCATCGTCCCGCGCGCATCAACCTCGGCCCAGATCCGCGCATGTTCATATGCTGTCCGCTGAGTATAAGGAATAACGGGTAACGTCGCGATCAATCGCTCAAGATACTGTTGCCGTCGCAAACGGTGTGAACCCTTTGCCCGCTCCACGCCATGCCACAGCTCTGCTACAGTGATCGCCGCGATTTCGAACTCATCGTCAGGCCTCGAAGCCAGCCAGCGGCGGAGATCAAAAATTCCCTTCTCACCACCAATAATGACATCGGCATCGATGATTATCGCCATTTGTCTGTAGGCGCCTTGAGTCTCTTGCGCGCGCCACGCATGTCCTTTGCCCAGGACCTCCCCTCAACCGCCGGCAAATCGAATCCTTCAAGCGCCTCCGCCAGATCACGTCCGGTACAGACTCTCTCCGGGACCAAACTCGCCAGTGGCGTTCCATTGCGAAGCAGCACATATTGCACATTCTGATAGTGGGCACGGTTTACGCACTCAGCAAAATTCCGCGCCGCTTCGGTGACGCTAATTGCCCTCTTTTTCATAGAATCAGATTATCTGATTTTCTGACACAAGGGCGCAAGAGAAAACCTGATCACACATAGAACGGACATTGCCTGTGTGATTCGTCGGAGAAGACATGCTGGTGCTCTGCTCAGCGATTTGGGATGAACGGGGAATGCTTGTCGTCAACGGTTGCGGACGCGCTGAAATGGACACTTCCTTATCCGGAATGGAGCGAAGTGCCAGTCCATGTTCACGGAAGCGAATTGGTTAATACACGCAAGTAACTACGCCCTTGTTGCTAAGAAGATGTATGTCCTTCTGCTCACGCTATGCTGAGGCAGTCAAGCGAGGGCAAAGATTATGCCAAAGCTAGCAACCGTTTCGAAGCACCTGCAATTGTGTGCCTCGGCATTGGTGCTCACATTAGCGCTGGGGACGCAAGCGGTCGCCCAAAATGGAACTCTGCAAGCGCAGAACGCTGCGGGTCCCAACAACCTAAGCAAGTATCCAGGTCTGCTACCCGAATTGGGACGGCTGATTGACAGACTTCAGCACAATGTGACCTTTCCACCAGATCGCACGAACAGCCGCTTACTGCCGTTGCTGCCGTCTTCGACAATCATGTACTTCGCATCGCCGAATTACGGAGGTGTTGCTCGGCAGTCCTGGACGATCTTCCAGCAGGAGCTCAACGATAGCCCTGACCTTCAAGCGTGGTGGGCCGACAGTGGCATGGCAGCGAATGGACCTAAGGTCGAGGAATTGATCGACCAGTTCTCCACGGTTTCAGATTACCTCGGCGATGAAACCGTAGTTTCCGCCGTCCTCGATGGACGCGAACCTGACGTGTTGATCGTCTCCGAAGTCCGCAAGCCCGGCGTGAAACGGGCGCTTCAGCAGTTCGTCGTTGCTCTTGCTGATCAGTCAAAGTCGGTTGCTCCGGCTGGGACACCGAAGCCCAATGTGCGCATTCTCGATCCGCAAGACCTGGCTACTGCAACCGCTACGAACCCACAGCAGCTGCTTGTCCTTCTTCGCCCGGACTTCATCGTCGCCTCCAGCAGTCTCGCGCGATTGCGTAGTTTCAATTCGGATCTGGACCGCCGTGCCCGCGAGTTCTCCAATACTGCTTTCGGGCAACGTGTCCTGCAGTCTTATACGGGCGGCGTGAGTTGGGTTGGTGCGGTGAACGTGCAAAAGCTTCTGGAGCAAGCGCCAAAAGATCGCTCGTACGCGACCATGCAGCAGACCGGGTTCGCCGATATGAAATACGCGATCTGGCAGCACAGGGATACGAATGGTCACGGCATCAGCCGATCCGAACTCAGCTTCACTGGCCCGCGCCACGGCGTGGCTGGATGGCTGGCTGCACCTCAGCAGCTTGGCAGCCTGGACTTTGTCTCGCCCAAGGCGATACTTGCCGTTTCGCTCGTGTTGAAGAATCCTGCCCTAATCTTCGACGACATCAAGCAGCTGTCAGCATCCAACCCCCAGGCGCTTGCGTCGGTAACGCCGATGGAACAGGCGTTGGGCATCAGTCTGCAGAAGGATGTGCTCGCCGAACTGAGCGGTGAGCTGACGATTGAGTTGAACAGCATCACTCCGCAGCCTGCATGGAGGGTAGTGCTGGGCGTGAAAGATCCCGAGCGCTTCCAACAGACGCTTGGCATGATTCTCAGCCGCAGCGGCATGCCGGTGAACGACTACTCGCAGGGAGGAGTTGTTTATCACAGTCTTCGCGTTCCATCCGGAAAGACAATGAATACCTTTGCTTATGGATTCATTGAGCATTATCTGGTGATCGCTTCGAATCTCGACGCACTCTCCGAGGCCGTCCGAATGCACACCAATGGCGAGTCTCTGAGCAAATCGCGCCGATTCCTGGACTTTTTACCGGGACGACAGACAACCGCCTCCGCTCTCCTGTACGAAGATCCCGCAGCGATGATGGCTCTGCAAATGCAGCGATTCTCGCCCGCGCAGGCACAATCGGTGACGCAGCTCATGGGTAAGGGCAATCCAGTAGTGATGTCCGCCTACGGCGATCCAGACGCGATTCGTGGAACCAGCACCAGCCCCGGCGCCGACGCGGGCATTGTGATGATCGCAGCAGCGATTGCCATTCCCAATCTAGTACGCGCCCGCACGGCGGCGAACGAGGCCTCAGCAGTCGGCAATTTGCGGACTGTGAACACAGCTCAAGTCGTGTATGCGAGCATGTTTTCTCAGCTAGGTTATGCGCCGGACCTAGCCAGCCTGGGTCCGCCTCCAGGCAATGCCGCGAAACCTTCGTCTTCCCATTCTGGTCTGCTCAACAACACGCTGGGAGAGCCCGGGTGCACCGGTACAAACTGGTGTACCTCGTCGGGCTACCGCTTCATGGTCAAACCTGTCTGCGGGATGGGACGCTGCATGAACTTCGTCGCAGTCGCCACTCCCGAGACAAGCAGCACTGGAACGAGGAACTTCTGCTCAACAGCCGATGGACTGATTCGTTACCAAATTGGGACGCCCCTTTCCGGACCGCCATCTCTCCGGGAATGCAAAGGGTGGTTGCCTATCCAGTAGTTTGGGGCAAGTTTTACTTTTCATACCCGATGGCAGCACCTGCTGCACTCGCACAACAATAGAATGGCTGCCTCGCATCTGTGACAAGCCCTAGAACCACAAAAAGCAATTTGCATTCGGAAATTCTGAGAGTCGCTGCCCGCGAAGAATTGCAGTCTCTGGGTCTATTCCAAAAAGGGCGATCGAGGTCTTGGCTCGACGACCACGGATGGTGGATCGCGATCGTTGAATTCCAACCGTCCGGGTTTGCAAAGGGTAGCTACCTGAATGTCGGAGTCTGCTGGCTTTGGCATGACAAGAATTATTTCTCCTTTGACGTTGGAGGTCGCGTTCAGGACTTCGTGGAATTTATCGATGAAGGTCAATTCAAAGCTGAAGCTCGAAA
>CAYZHX010000039.1:21608-29223 GCA_964476905.1 uncultured Terriglobales bacterium | reverse complement strand
CCGCACACGCCTGTACAACTTGCGGTCGTAATCTTCAGCATTGCTTTCTTCGGACAACAGTCGTGGTCGACGCTGATTATGATCGTTCCGGCCGACCTGTTTCCTCGCCACATCGTCGGCTCGGTAGCGGGCCTGGTTGGGTTTGGCGGATCGATGGGCGGTGTGGTCTTTGGTTTGATCGTCGGCTTCCTGTTGGATAACGGCTTTGGTTATGGGACTGTCTTCGGAATTGTGAGCACGTTCCACGTCGCGGCATTTTGTCTTATCCTCGTCACCATTCATCGAGTCCACCCGCTCGTTGCTGCTGAGCGGCATTCAGTGTTAGCTGTCTAGAACGCGTCAGGCGCATTGAGACGTCGATTGTGCGCATTCGCGATGTCAATAAGCAGTGTCTGAAGAGCAGAGGAGAGTGTCGTGCAGCGAATAGCAGTCATTGGATTAGGCGCCATGGGCATGGGCATGGCGACACGAATACTGAAAGCCGGCTTTCCGCTGATCGTGTACAACCGAACCGCGGAACGAGCAGCGGCACTCCAGACAGCTGGCGCCGAAGTTGCGTCTTCTCCGGGGGGCGCGGCGCAGGCCGCAGATGTAGTGATCGCCATGGTTGCCGATGACGCCGCTTCGCGGCACGTGTGGCTCGAAAACGAGGGAATCTTACGAACGCTAAAGCCGGGCGCGATCGCGGTGGAGTGCAGCACGCTGTCGACCGCATGGATTCACGAGTTGTCGCAAGAAGTGAGCAAGCACAAATGTGAGTTTCTGGATGCGCCGGTTACGGGCAGCAAAGTGCAGGCCGCTTCCGGCGAGCTGCTGTTTCTCGTCGGCGGCGAGGCGAGTACGCTCGAGCGAGTGCGGTCGGTACTGAAAGTGATGAGTCGAAACATCGTTCATATCGGTCCGGTTGGCAGCGGAGCACTGATCAAGCTCATCAACAACTACCTTTGCGGAGTACAGGCAGCATCGTTGGCCGAAGCTATGGCACTGATTGAGCACAGTGAACTCGACCGCGAGCGTGCGCTTGAGATTCTGAATAACGGTGCACCCGGAAGTCCGCTAATCAACACTCTTTCCAAGCGAATGACATCTCGGAATTACGAAGTCAATTTCTTGCTCCGCCTCATGCAAAAAGACTTGAACTATGCGACGCACGAGGCCGAAGCCCATGGAGTCCGTTTCAACATCGGACCGGCAGCGGTAAAGGTTTTTGAGCGCGCGCGAGAGAGTGGTTGGGGAGAAAAGGATTTTTCTGCTGTTGTCGAGGCTCTGCGATGAGGCTCGTGCAGATCCGAAGGGCTGATCGCGAGCGTCGGGTCGGCGTAGTGAACGATGAACGGTTGCTTCTGCTCGACAGAGTTGATTCCATTTATGACCTCGCTCAGCAGGCCATCGCCGCTGCGAGGTTGTTGGCGGACTACGCGGCCGAGCGGATCAGCAATCAGTCGCTTGCCTATGACGATGTTTACGATGGACGTTCGGAGTGGCGACTGCTCCCTGCGATCGATCATCCGCAAGAACCGGCGCGATGCCTGGTGAGCGGTACCGGGCTGACGCATCTGAAAAGCGCCGAGAATCGACAGGCAATGCATGCCTCTGGTGCCGCGCCGACCGACAGCATGCGCATGTACGAGTGGGGAGTTGAAGGGGGAAAACCAGCGCGCGGAAAAATAGGCACCTCCCCGGAATGGTTCTATAAGGGCTGCGGCACCGTGCTCCGAGCCCATGGCGAGCCGCTAACAGTTCCGCCGCATGCCGAGGATGGCGGCGAGGAATCAGAAATCGCCGGAATCTACCTTGTCGATTCTGATGGCTTGCCTCGTCGCCTGGGTCTCGCGATCGGAAACGAATTTTCCGATCACGTTGTCGAGAAGAAAAACTATCTTTACCTGGCAGCGTCGAAATTGATGTCGTGCTCTATCGGACCAGAGCTGGTAACCGATGCGCCTTTCGATTGTGTGACGGGGGAAGTTCGAATCGAGCGTGACGGCGAGGTGATATGGAAAAAAATTATTCGCAGTGGCGATGCTGCGATGTGTCATAGCCTCGCAAATATCGAGCATCATCACTTCAAGCATGCGGGCCATCGACGTACCGGAGACATACATGTGCACTTTTTCGGAGCGGACGCTTTTAGCTCGGGCGAAGGCCTCACTCTGAAACAAGGCGATGTGGTGGAAGTTCATTTTGAGGGGTTCGGTCGGCCATTACGCAATCCTGTACTTCTCGACCGCTCACCACAGAAAACCTTCGCTGCTCTCCCACTATAGGCCAGCTTCTCCGCGCGGCCGATCGTGAGCACCGCTGAAAAAATCTCGGCATCGCATAAGCCGGTTGCTGGAGCGACCATAAATCGACGAGAAGATCCCAAGTGGTCTCGACCCAATCGTTTTTGAGCGCCGGCAGCAGATACACAAAGTTCGCCCTTCGATGCCGTTCTGTATTCTGTGCATCCCAGGAACTCGCCGCGTTTGCGAAAAGTGCACGCAAGCTACTGGCTATCGCCAGCGGCTCAGGATTCATCAGCTTCAGTGAGCAGATCGCCGAGGCGATCCAGTCGGCGCTCCCATGCGGAGCGATGATCGCGAACCCATTCTTCTATAGCTTCAAACCCAGCGGGGTTCAGGCTTGCGGTTCGTACGCGACCGAGTTTTTCTGTTCGAACCAGTCCGCTGTCCTCGAGCAATTGCAGATGTTGGCCCACCGCAGTGAGGGTAATTTCTAATGGGGCGGCGAGTCCCGAAACAGAATGAGGTTTCTCTGCGAGCTTCTCAATGATGGCGCGACGTGTTGGGTCGCCGAGAGCTTCAAAGATATGCGCGATTTGTAGGCGTGGCTTTGCCATTTAGAATCTCGAGCGCGGCGTCCTTATTCTCGCGATAGCTCCTCGGCCAAGTCGTCAAGGAGTTGAGTCCAGATCAATTCCGAAACCGTCGTCGTCTTCGCGGGTTCCCGTTTCCCGAGTAGGCTTTCCGTTTGGGAAACGGCTGCATTCTCATCTGGCGCCTTCAGCAGCAAGACCGTTTCGTCATCATGCTGCTTTCCGCAGTGGACGAGGTCTGCATAGATGAGTTCGGACAAATCCGAGAGGGAAGCATCGGCGTTATTGCGCAGCAGCTTCGCAATTCGATCGAGACCAAGATCCGGATCAGCGTCGTCGCCTCTCTCCAGAACGCCGTCCGTCACAAGCGCGAAAACATCTCCTGGTTCATAGGAAAGCGTCGTGCTTGTGTATCCGTCGCTCGTCAGTAGGCCGAGGGGCAATTGAGGGACGCTATATCGCACGACTCCTCCGGTACTGTGTTGGTAATGGAGCAGAGGAACGTGCCCCGCGGAGACGTACTCGGCCTGGTTGCTGCCATTGAAGCGCAAGGCCGCAAACGTGGCGTACATATTGGGCTCTTTGACGGCCGGCAGAACGCGATTCACATCCTCGAGGAGTTTGATGAGTGGCTGGCCGAGCAACAATCCATAGCGGACGGCGGTCTTGACCATTCCCATTAGGACACCAGCGCGGAAGCCGTGTCCTGACACATCAGCAACGTAAGCGGTGAGATCATCACCGTTCACTACCAGATCCATCAGATCTCCGCCGACATCATCTTTTGGGAGGCTGCGGCCATGAGCTTCGAGCTGCGCTCCGGCATAGGAGAGTGGAGGAACAAGAGTGCTCTGCATCTGGCTGCCAAGAGAATCGGGGTCGCGATGTTGGTGCTTCAGAGCATCGCCGGAAAATATTCCCAATTCCGGAATCAGTATCATCCTTGGAATGCTGTTCATGTGTTGGCCTCCGTGTAATGAGAGATCTGTACAGACAGAATGCTCGTTTGCTCAGCGCACCACGTCTGCGGCTAGATTGTCGAGCAACTTGCGCCACCCGGCCTCGATCATCTTCGGGCCGTCTGGCCATTCGATATACGTGCCCTGATGCGTGCAGACGAGATCCGTGCCTTTCTCGGTTTGTAGGAACTCGAACGTAACCAGCGCGGCGGAGATGCGCTTTTCGTTCAGGTCCATCGTTGATGCCGTCACGATGCGCTGGTTGGGAGCGATGTCCTGAAAGCGCCCTTCATTGATGAGAGACATGCCGGCAATCGGACTCCCTTCCTTCATGCGATAGCGAAGGCGCTCAGTCCCGCCAACCCGAAAGTCCATGGCGTACTCCTCGATTTTGTGTCCCTCGCCTTCGGCAAACCAGCGACGCTTCTTGGTCGCATCGGCGAACGCGGCAAATACCTTTTCGGGAGGTTTGGGATAATTGCGCTCTAGGACAAAGGTGCTGTGAACGGCGGATGGCTGATTCATAAATCGTCCTTTCCTGCTTCCGACAATACTGAAGCAACAACTTCAGTATTGTCGACGCGCGATTAATTGTCAAGTAGAAACTTCAGTATTTCTTCGACATCGATTGGCGCGTTCTTATCTCAAAACGCTCGCGTTTTGATAGCCTCAAAGGCGCAAAGGTCAGTTCCCCGGCCGTTCGTCGGAGGCTTTGCATGTCGATCTTCGTCCAGGATCTTCGTTACACACTGAGGCAGCTCAGGAAATCGCCGGGATTCGCCCTTACTGCTGTCCTTACTCTTGCTTTAGGCATCGGCGCGAATACTGCCGTTTTCAGTGCCCTGAATGCATTGCTGCTGAAGATGCTTCCCGTCCGCGATCCGCAGCAACTGTACACAGTGAAACTCCTCCACGGCGGTACACAGCCTCCGAACACCTATGGAACCGGGAATGGGAACACGTCATTTTCGTTTCCTGTGTTCGAGGCCTTACGTGGCCAATCCCGCATTTTCTCTGACCTGATCGCTTATGTGCCGCTCGGTTTAGGCGACGTTCCCGTTCGATATGGGAACGCCCCAACGGCCAAATCCGGCGAGCAGGTCAGCGGCAATTACTTTTCAGGCCTCGGTGTTCCGATGGCTGCGGGGGTTGGGCTGACCGAAGCGGATGAGGCGGAACACAGCTCAAAAGTGGTCTTGAGCTACGAGTTCTGGACAAGTGCGTTTTCGCGAGAGTCCTCAGCGATTGGGCAAACTCTTTACATACGTGGGGTTCCCTGTACCATCGTCGGGGTAACTGCACCGGGCTTCTTCGGAGTCCATGGGGGACACGTTACTGACTTCTGGATTCCGCTGCAAACACGGCCGGAACTCAATGCCTGGGGATTTCCTGGCGACCGGGGCACACTCTACAACTCGCCGAAATGGTGGGCCGTTCCCATGGTCGCGCGGCTGGCGCCTGGCGTTTCGCCGGATCAAGCATCTCAGGCTGCCCAGGGCATCTTTTGGCAAGCTGCAACGGCCCCTTTAGGCACACTCGATTTCAAGAGGTGGCCTGCCACGCTAGGCTTCACGCCCATCCGCGGAATCGCGGGTTATGAAAAGTCATTCCGCGAACCAGTGGAATTGATGATGGCCTTGGTTGGGCTCGTGCTCCTGATTGCATGCACGAACGTTGCATTACTCATCCTCGCCAAGTGCACTGCGCGGGAGCGCGAATTTGCAATTCGGATGGCGACCGGAGCGAGCTCCTCGCGAATTCTGCGACAGCTCGCGGCAGAGAGTCTTGTGATTGTGGCTGCCGGTGCGACACTTGGGTCGGTGCTGGCGATTGCCGCTACACGGGTGCTCGCTCATTGGGCGCGGATCGATGCCGGCTTGAGTCCGGACCGGCGGGTTCTCCTCTTCACCCTCGTGATTAGCTCTCTTGTAGCGGTCGCATTTTCTCTCACACCGTTTTCACGGGCAACGCAGATCAGCCTTGATCAGGCATTAAGAAGCGCCACTCAGACAGGGAGCAAAAATCGCATCCGTACCCGAATTGGGAATCTGGTTGTCGCGATTCAAATCGCAATGTGCTTTACATTGCTCGTGGCTGCCGGCCTGACAGTCAGAACATTGCTGAATTATGAGCACGTGGATTTAGGCATGCGCGCTAACGATCTCCTCGTTTTCGACGTGAACCCGCAAGGATTAACCCGAGGCGTTCAGAGTTGGACCTATTACAACCGCCTCGTTGATCAAATTCGGGCTGTACCCGGTGTGGAATCTGTCTCGTTGGCGCAATGGCGTCCCGGATCTGGATGGTTGCGGAGCGGCGGAGTTCGTCTCGACGGCACGGAGATCCTGACTGACTCTGGTAGGCATGCGGACATTTCCTCGAACGCAGTCGCGGCAGACTTCTTCCACACGCTCGGAATCCCGGTGCTCCAGGGCCGCGAGTTCAATTCTGCCGATACACCGTCGAGCAGGCTGGTCGCGATCGTGAACCAAGCGTTTGCCGAACAATTCCTGAAAGACGGTGCGTTGGGACACACCGTCGATGATGCTGAAATCATCGGCGTGGTCGGCAATAGCAAATACAAAATCGCTGCCGAGGTGGAACGTCCCACGATCTATCAATCGCTTCCGCAAATGGGAATGGCCGGTCAGATCACGTTTGAAATCCGAACGACACTGGAACCTCTTTCGCTTCTGCCGGAGGTTCGTCGTGCCGTCAGGCAGGTCGATCCGAATCTTGCCCTGCAGAAACCGATGACCCAAGCCGCGCAGTTCGAGCAAACGTATACGACGCCGATGCTCTTCGCGCGTCTCGCAGTGGCTTTCGGCCTACTTGCAGTTGTGCTGGTTGCAACCGGCCTCTATGGAACCCTCACATATCGTTTACAGCGTCGCCGAAGCGAAATCGGCGTGCGGATGGCTATTGGGGCCTTGAGAGCAGATGTGCTTCAGATGATCTTCCGGGAAAGCCTGCGGATTGCTGCTATTGGTTTTGCAGTCGGCATGCCTCTTTCGATCGGAATTGGCCGTTTGTTGCGCTCGCAACTGTACCAGCTGAGCAGCTTCGATCTGGTTAGCTTTGCAGCTGCACTCGGAATTACACTCGCTGTAGCGCTGGTAGCAACCTTTGTGCCCGCATACAACGCAGCACAAACCAACCCGATGGAAGCTATTCGAAGTGAGTAAGCGTTGACGGCTGGTTGACTTCGCTTTCCCTGCGTGCCAGATGCGCAGATTGGGTATCGCACTCCGCGGGAGTTCGTGCGGTGTGCATCTTAGAACGCCGGATCAAAATACCGTCGGTCGTCTATTCGTAAATCGTTGAATCTTCGTTTGAATTTCCACACTTTTTCACGTGGATTTTTGCCTCCCATCCAGTTCCATTACGGTACAATCGGCAGGCGAAGATAAGAAGAAGGATGAGCTGCTAGCCCTGGCTGCTAGGTACTGGCTAAAGGAACGGCAACAGCAACGGAAAAGCGGCAAATCGGCAAATCGGAAAATCGGCAGTGAACAAGCCGGTAGGCTACGAAGCCAGGGAGCCGCAGGGTTTCGGAGCTTCACGACAATAGCCCACGGCAGCAGTGGCAATGACAAAAATGGCAACGACAAGGCAATTTCGTCCAGTTCAGGCGGACTCCGACTGACAAGGCAAATAGAGGCGGGTGGCATCGGTGGCATGAAAACGTCGAGGCTTCGACGTCGAAATCGAAGAGTGATCCGCAAGATGTTGCGTATCGCTTATGGTCGATCCGGCATATCTTGCGGATCAAAAAATGAAACGGCCGGATTTTGCCGGTGTAAGTCTTTTGAAAGACGGATTTTGCGAAAAAGGGGAG
>CAYZHX010000039.1:0-21598 GCA_964476905.1 uncultured Terriglobales bacterium | reverse complement strand
CCCCCCCCCCCACCCCCCCCCCCCCCCCCCCCACCCCCCCCCCCCACGACAACCGCCCGACCAGCAAAGTTTATCCTTTTTGAAGTTGTCTAGAAGTAGCACGAGATTGGCAGTCCCAAAGAACAGCCGGGGCATTTGTGCTGGGGAACCTGCACCATCGCAGCCACACTCGAGTAACGCGTCCTTTCCGCCCAGCGGTCCGTATTGCATGACGAAACAAACGTTAGTTGTGAACAAACCCGCATTCATTGCCGCTCTATGCGCAGTTTTGTATGTCAGCTGCCTCGGGCAAGCCCCTCTCTCTACGGTTTCGGGCGCCGCAAAAAATACCGCGCAGAAGGGCCAGGTCTCAGGGCAGGTGCTGGATTCGAGCACCGGGCAGCCGCTCAAGAAAGCATGGGTCACGGCGCGACAGGCCGAACGCGGTGGCCGAACCGGGTCCACCGCGGTGACCGACGCCCAAGGTAACTTTCTGCTGAAAGATCTCGATGCGGGGCGATATGTTCTTTCGGTCCAACGCAACGGTTATGTCAGCCAGGTGTATGGGCAGAAATCCGCTGGAGAGCAGGGCACTACGATTTCTCTGAATGCCGGCCAAAATTTGACCGACGTTGTCTTCCGTTTGATTCAAGGTGGAGTAATCACTGGGCGCGTCGTCGACGAAGATTCGGAGCCGCTGGCGCATGCGCAAGTGCAGGCGCTGCAATTCCGCTACATGCAAGGACGGCGGCGATTGGTTCCGGTTGGCGGCGCGAATAGCGACGATCGAGGGGAATATCGCATCTTCGGAATTCGGCCGGGGCAGGTATACGTGCGCGCCACTCTCCGCGCCTTTGGATTCGTTGCTCCTGGGGAGGGCATGGATCCATCTGCGCCGTCTGAGACCACCGCATATCCTCCTGTCTTTTATCCCAACGTTTTGGACGCTAGCCAGGCAGCGCCTCTGACTGTCCGCGGCGGCGATGAACAGCACGTCGATTTCTCGATGAGCCCGCAGCGCTCGTACACCGTCAGCGGGCGAGTAGTCGGTGGCCTGCAGGGAAGCTCCGGACGCGGCGCTTGGCTCATGCTGATGAAGCATGGGGAGGGAATGTTTGCATTTGGTCCTGGACTGAACACAACCACACGCGAAGACAACTCCTTCACTTTCAAACAAGTGCTGCCGGGTTCCTACGATCTCGTCGCGCAGCAACAGGAGGACAAGAATTCGGCCAGTGCGCGGGTTGAAGTCGATGTCCGCGAAGGCGATGTTCAGGGCGTGGTCGTCTCGTTGTCGCCGAAGGTGGACGTGACTGGGCACATCAGCTTCGATACGAACCAGACGCCCAAGCTGACCGGCATCAACATCGCTCTTGCGCCACTAGACATGCAGGACTTCATGCGCGGAGCCTATGGTCAGGTGAAAGACGACGGATCTTTTACGTTGCAGGCTGCTCCCGATGAGCGCTATAGAATCGCCGCATATGGCCTGCCCACTGGGACGTATCTGAAGTCGGCCTCGGCAGGTCGCGATGACGTGCTGGAGAAAGGCTACACTCCGGCAAACAGCCGCAGTCTCGACCTCGTCTTTGCGACAGGAGCCAAGCTGACCGGGAGCATCAACACTGCGGATGGCAAAGGGGAGCCAGGTGTGACGGTCCTGGTTGCACCCGACCGCAAGCTGGCCGGGCTAGGCGATGAATTCCGCACGGCAACGACCGACCAAAATGGGAAATACCAGGTGCAGGGACTCCGGCCCGGCAGTTACCGCGTGTACGCCTTTGAGCACATTGATCCGGGTGCTTATGAGGATGAGACGTGGCTAAACGGCTTCGCCGATCTGGCGCAGATGGTCCGGCTAACGGAAGGAGGGCAGGAGAATCTGGATTTGAAGCCGATCCCGGCAGGGCAGGATTCGCAATAGGCGATAAACAATAGTCAAGAATCATTTGGGGTTTGCGCTTGTTGCTTGATGGCCATTGCAATGGTGCATTTTCCCGTTCCCGGCCGCGGGAAACCGGTGTAAACTGTCAGCTCTCCCCGCTATAATCTGATGACAATGCCCAAGTACTCCATCGTTGTCCCGTTTCACAATGAACAGGAGAACGTGACCGTTCTCTATGACCGCCTGAAAGGGGTGATGGAGGCCAATTCCGACAGCTTTGAATTGGTCTTTGTCGACGATGGAAGCTCCGACCTGACATTCCATCTGCTGAGCGAAATTGCTGCCATCGACAGCCGCGTGACAGTCGTAAAGTTGCGACGTAATTTTGGGCAAACCTCGGCTTTGGCCGCGGGTTTCGATCATGCTACCGGCGAATACGTGATCGCCATGGACGGCGATCTGCAGCACGATCCTAATGACATTCCGGCATTTCTTGAGAAGATCGGTGAGGGTTACGACATCGTAAGCGGATGGCGCAAGGAGCGCATCGACAACTTTGTCATGCGGCGTTTTCCATCCCGGTGTGCTAACTGGCTCATGGCCAAACTGAGCGGCGTCGACATACACGACTTCGGCACCACGTTCAAGGGCTATCGCCGCGACATCATTAATCAAGTGCCGCTCTACGGCGAGCTGCACCGCTTCATTCCCGCTTTGGCATCCTGGTATGGGGCATCGATCTGCGAGATTCCAATTCGGAATGTTAACCGCGAGCGCGGGGCTTCCCATTACGGGATTTCCCGAACCTTCCGCGTCTTCTTTGACCTGATTACGATTCGGTTCCTGCTCCGTTACCTCTCTCGTCCTCTCCACTTTTTTGGAACGGTCGGAGCGGCAGGCATCTTTTCCGGATCGGGAATCGCTCTTTGGCTGGTCTTCGAGAAGCTGCTGCACAATAGCAACGTGATGGATGACCATGGTCCACTACTCGTCTTTGCTGCAGTGCTAATCGTCGCCGGCGTTCAACTCCTCGCGCTTGGACTACTAGGCGAAATGCAGGTGCGCCACTTCCACGAGCCCGCTCGTCGCGCACCCTATTCCGTGGATCGAGTTCTCCGGTCACATACGGGCGAGACAGTGAACGACTGATTCGGCAATATGCAATAAGCCATAAGCGGTGGCCGAAGGACGAGTCTGTCACGAGCTCATCTTTTTTGCTGATTGCCTATCGCTGCCCTATTGGTCTTTTCTCAGGCTGCGACCGTTTCTTTGACTGTTCCAAGTATTTCGAGCGCCTTATCCTTGTTCTTAATCAAAGCCAGGGCCGCTCCCGCAGCTAGAAATCCGAGGCCAATCCAGCGGCGGTTCAGATCGAGTATGAGCTGGCGGCTTCGCTTGTGAGCACGAGCGTCGAATTCGCCATGCGCACCATGGTCGCCCGGCAACGGCTCCCATAAATTGTCCGGTCGATTCGGGTCGGCTGCGCCGTCATACTGTTGAGAATCGAAGCCGGTCTTTCCCAAGTAGCGATCGAGAATTCCTGGAATGAACTTCTGGCCGATGATTGCTGCCACCGTTGGAGTTCCCACCCAGATCTCGCGTCGTGGATGCTGGGCAGCGTAGACGATAGCTTCAGCCGCCACCTCCGGTTCAAAAATGGGAGGCACCGGCTGTGGTTTGCGCGGCAGCCGGCTTTTTACCCAACTGAATTGTGGAGTGTTGAGCGCCGGCATGTGAACCACGGTGAGTCGGACTTTGCTCTTGTTATGCAGAAGTTCGCAGCGAAGTGAGTCAGTAAAACCAACAATGCCGTGCTTGGCTCCGCAATAGGCTGCCTGCAATGGGATGCTGCGGTAGGCCAGAGCCGATCCGACCTGCACGATGGTGCCGCGATTGCGCCGGTGCATGCGGCGCAGAGCCGACATCGTGCCGTAGACGTAGCCGAGATAAGTCACTTCAGTGACACGCTTGAACTCCTCGGCTGTCATGTCGATGAAAGGCGAGAAGACAGAGACCATGGCGACGTTGACCCAGGCGTCAATCGGGCCGAGTTCCGATTCGGTTCTCGCGGCTGCCTCTTCGACCGCATTGGCATCAGCAACGTCGGTGGGCACCACGAGTGCGCGCCGTCCGTACGATTCCACTTCGCGTCTTGCTGCTTCCAGACCATCGTGTCCGCGGGCTAGCAGGGCTACGTTCGCACCTTTCTTTGCGAATAGACGAACTGCCGCGCGTCCCGCTCCGGCGGACGCGCCAGTCACAACCACAACTCTGGGAAATGCCATGAGTGCTCCAACATAAGAGAGTCTGGCCCGCAGGCCTGGTCTGTTAGAAGGTCATGAAGGGGAAGAAGATGCAATCTGCACAGACAATCGGCGGTTTGATTGGTTGCTGCACCAATGGAAAAACAGAAAGACATTGACTGCCAACGCCAAATTCCGCACCGCATTCGTTAGTTGACAGAGTCAACTATCAAGGAGAATAGTAAGTTCATGCGGAGCGCAGCTGTAAATCCACGCGTGCAGGCTGTTCGTCAGTTCAGCCGTTTTTATACCCGCCAGCTTGGCGTTCTTAACGAGAAGCTGCTGGGCAGTAAGTACTCGCTCACCGAAGTGCGAGTGCTCTTTGAGTTAGGCCACCGGCAGAGTTGTACCGCGAAGGACATCGGCCGCGATCTTGGACTCGACGCAGGCTATCTGAGCAGAATTGTTAACCGCTTTGTTCGCTCGAGGCTCATCACCCGCGAACGCTCCAATCGGGATGGCAGGACCATGGTCCTTCGACTCACGGCCAAGGGTCGATCAATTTTGGTGTCGCTCGAGAAACAATCGAGTGCGCAGGTTGCTACTCTGCTGAACGCTCTCTCCGACACGAAGCAGCGGAAGCTGGTTGATGCCCTCCGGCGGGCAGAAGAGTCATTCGGCCGCACAAGCACCGCTAAGCCCGTTGTTCGACTACGATCGCATCGGCCGGGTGATATTGGCTGGGTGATTCACCGACATGGAGAGCTCTATTGCAAAGAGTATGGCTGGGACGATAGCTTTGAGGCACTGGTGGGTGAAGTCGCGACTCAGTTCCTGAAGAACTTCGATCCCAATTGCGAACGCTGCTGGATCGCGGAACTTGACGGCGAGGCTGTCGGTTCCATTTTCCTCGTCAAGTACACCGATACGCTTGCGAAGCTCAGACTGCTTTTAGTCGAGCCTCATGCTCGAGGATTCGGTATCGGACGCAAGCTCGTGGGGGAGTGCATCGATTTCGCGCGGCAAAGCGGATACAAAAAAGTGACACTCTGGACGCAGAGCTGTCTTGTTGCCGCGCGCAAGCTATATCGGGATGCTGGATTCAAGTTGGTGAAAGAAGAACCACAGCGCGCATTTGGAGCCGATCTGGTAAGCGAAATCTGGGAATTGGAGTTGTGAACTGAAACTCGGAGCCGTTTGATATCATTCGCCGCGTGAAACCAGCTCATCTGCTCATCATCGGTTTTCTCTTTTCGTTTACCGCCCAACCGCAAACTGCGAACCTCACTCCCGTCGAACAAAAAATGGTCCAAACGATCGATGCAGACAAACGGTCTTCGATTGATCTGCTGCGCGAGCTAGTCGAGATCAACAGCGGCACGAAGAATCTTGAAGGCGTCCGCGCTGTCGGCAGGCTTCTGATTCCGCGCTTTGAAGCGCTAGGCTTCAAAGTGCGATGGGTGCCGATGGATGAGGTTCAGCGTGCGGGCACTTTGGTCGCCGAGCATGCTTGTCCGCAATCCGGAAGATGTGGGAAACGCGTGCTGCTGATCGGGCACATGGATACGGTTTTCGAGAAAGACACCCCCTTTCAGCATTTCCAGATGATCGACGACCGTATCGCCTCTGGTCCTGGCACTGACGACATGAAGGGCGGACTGGTCGTGATGCTCTCAGCGCTGAAGGCCCTCAAGGACTCCGGCGCGCTTGATCGTGCCGACGTCAAAGTGGTGCTCAGCGGGGATGAAGAGGCTGCGGGCCATCCGCTGGAGATCGCTCGCCGCGAGATGATCGACGCCGCAAAGAACAGCGATGCCGGTCTGGAGTTCGAAGCCACAGCTCGCGAAAATGGAGTGTATTACGGCAGCACCAGTCGGCGTGGAAGCATTACCTGGAGGATTGAAGCGAACGGCAGGACAGGTCATTCGTCCGGAGTTTTCGGCTCCGAAATGGGATACGGCGCCATCTACGAGCTCACGCGTATTCTCGATTCGTTCCGCACGCAGCTTCCGGAGCAATACCTGACCTACAATGTCGGCCTGATTCTCGGAGGCACTACTGCGCAGGTCAACGCTCAGGAGACTGGCGGCGAAGCAACGGGCAAACCCAACATTATTTCTCCCAAGGCGATTGCAATTGGCGATCTTCGCTGTATCTCCAATGAACAGGTCGAACGTGTCGAAAGCAAGATGCGCTCGATTGTCGCCCGGCATCTGCCTAAAACAGACGCGACGATCAACTTCTATGAAGCGTATCCTGCGCAGGCTCCAACACCTGGAAATAAAGCTTTGCTCAAACTGCTGAACCAAGTGAATCGATCTTTAGGACAGCCAGATATGCCCGAGCTCGATCCGCTCAAGCGCGGTGCTGGCGATAGCGCCTTTGTCGCACAATACATTCCGACACTGGCGGGCGTGGGTTCTTCTGGTTCCGGCGATCATTCGGCCGACGAGAAGATTGACCTGGGTTCATTGCCGATCAACAGCAAGCGTGCGGCTCTGCTTATTTATCAGCTGAGCCAGATGCCTGCAGGTGGCAAGCTGGTGGATCAAATGAAGTAGGCCGCAAGCCGCACAAAACCGGCTCGGGCATCGATGTAGCGCTATCCGCGCAGTCTGCTGCCCCTTCTAGTGCTTTCGATGAGCGAAAACCCAGAACTTATAACCAATAAAATTGAAGGCGAGCGAAAAAGCTGTGCCGACCAGTGCCGCCCATGACGGCCACCACTTTGCCTCAATTCCTGAAAAGGGATGCGTATATGTGGCCACATACCACGAGCTGCCCACGTTCACGACAGCCCCCAACACACTTACGAAGAGAAACTGAGAACCTTCAAGCATCGGGTTCTTGCTCGCGACTCGCTTAAAGGTCCACGAGCGATTCATGATGTAACTATTAGCGACTGCGCAAACGAACGCTATTGTCTTGAACAGCGCGAACATCGCCCCTCGCTGGCCGGTGTGAGTAATGAAGATCAATAAATTCAGGATCGCGAGATCGACCAGTGTATTGATAGCTCCAACCACACCAAAGCGCATGATTTGCGTCCTAAGTGAGGACTTGGGTGTTTGGGGCAGAGCCGGTTCGTCGATCGTAAGCAAGCTTGCAGAGAAACTAGCCTGATTGTGGCCCATTCGTCGCTGTTCGTTTGGCTCAGTCATTGTACCCGATGCAATCTAGTCACCCTTTCGGCTGAGGTGCGACTCCAGTCTGCTGTGGTTGGAATGCAGGAACTGGCTGCGTGACGATGTCATTTCCACGAACGGCGTACGGAGAATGCGGCATATGTGTCACGTTTCCTGTCTCTGCATCCTGAATATTGATGCTGAGCGTCTCCAGCGTGCGGCCCGTCACGATATCGAGCTGCAGCTTGGAAGATTCATAAGCTGACATTGCATTGACCAGATTCGATTCTGCGGTTGAAACGTTGCTCATTTGGGTTAGAACGTTATAAGTGGTGCTCAAGCCTTGGGTCAGCTTCTTCTGTTCCGCATCTAGACTCTGAGTGGCGTATTCGCGAGCTTTCAGGGCAGAATCCACCGCAGCTCGATTCTGCTGCACTGCGAACTGCGCGTTGCGCACGTCGATTGCGATCGTGTTTTGAAGCTGCTGCAGCCGGACCTCTGCTTGACGGTACTCCAGTTCGGAACGAATCTGGTCCGCTTGAGCCGCACGGTTTCTAATCGGGATGTTGACGCTTACTCCCGCGAAATATGTTGGGTGGCTGCTGCTAGCAGTGAGTGCATCAAAGTATCCGCCGTTATTTGCTGTGCTTGGCGTTCCGGTGGATGTGAAGTTCGGGTTCAGAGCACCTGCCAGGCCGGTGCCTCCATAGTTCGCAACCAAGTCCACTGTCGGCAGGAGCGCATTTCGCGCGGCGTGTTTGCTGATCGTCCGATTATTAAGATCAATCCGAGCCTGTGTCAGTTCGGGACGATGTTGTAGTGCCTGGTTGATCAAGTCCTGCGTCGGCACCACCGGTTCGGAAGCCGGCAATTGGATTCGATCGATCGGAATTACGGCTGCAGTTGCGATTACAGGATCGTTCTCGTTGCGTGTGATGGCGTTCTTCATCAAGAGCTGCGCCAGTTGTAGATTCGTCTGGGAAGTGATGAGCGCCTGCTGGCTCGCGGCTTCTTGTGCCTGAGCGTTTACGATTTCGATCTGGGCGATTGTTCCCGCCTGTACCTGCTTACGATTGTTGGCTTCGAGTTGTTGCGCCGAAGCTAGTGCACGTTCCTTAGCCTTTTCGTCTTCATAGGCCGTGACAAGGTTCCAGTACAGCGTTTCAATCTGAGTGGCAGTAAAGATCACTTGCTGTCGAAATGCTTCGTCTGCAATTTCACGATTGTTCTTGGCGATAGTGATGAATCGCCGGTTCGAAGCGAGACTCATGCCTTCAAGCAGGTGCTGTCGCGCCTGGATCAGAAAGTTCGAGTTGAGCTGCGGCACTAGCAAAGTGCGCGTGCTATTGGAACTTACGCGTGAATTGTTGAATGAGACATTCAGCAGCGTCCCCGTAGAGAAACCCTGCTGATATCCAAAATTTTCTTCACCACTGTTTTGGAGTAATGACGGCACGCCGCTGATGACGGTGTTCGACTGCGGAGTGTTGGTGTGCTGATATCCGAGGGTAGAGGTCAGCGAAGGATCGAACGAATCGATCGGGGGACCGACGCCCAGGGTAGACGAGACCAGTCCGCCAGTTCCGGTGCCTGCGCCGCCAGCCGCCGCGACTGTGCCTCCAGCTCCGCCCCCTGCTGTTCCGCCGCCGATTCCGGCGATACCCGCGCCTGGCGTGCCCTGGACGATTCCGGTGTTCACGCCGCGATTGTTTGCGCCCGACTTGGTGCGGAGAATGTCGGTATCTGCAATAGGGAGATTGTAACGCGCAATCACGAGATCGAGATTGTTCTCGAGTGCCAGCGTGATGGCGTCATCTAGGGACAGCATGATATTCCCATTCTGGATCAGGGTGTTAATTCGCGCAGAGTTGGTGAGATTAGGTTCCGCGACATGGTGGGCCCTGTAAGGGGCCAGGACCGTTGGAAAGAAGGAAGCGCCATTGGTGTAATCACCGGAATGTTCCTCCTGGGCGTACGAGCCACTCCAACTCGCGCAAACAACCGCTATGACAGTCAGAAATCTGAAAATCAACCGACGCATATTATGGTCCTCCGGCAAAAAGAGGCTGACAACAGCCTTTCTGCATTCTGCAGTGCGGATGCAACAATTCGCAACGAAGCGAAACGCACAGGATATCGAACGCACGCGAGGGAAGACGTTAAGGTTTGTGATGTATGTGCGATTCAGCTCGTCGAACTTGCTGCGGAGTTTGAGCGAACGAGTCCGAACGCCTTGCGCACGCGTGTGCGGCTGAAATAAGCGACGATCAGAATCAGGAAACAAAACCGTAAGGTACCCAGTAGCACCAAGCCAGCTGGAAGATGGCGAAACATGCGCGCGAAGAGGCTGACGTCTAGGACAAAGGAGAGTGCGACGAAGGCGCATGTCACAAACCAAGCCCAGCGCTGCAGCTTCCATAGCGCGATTCCAACCCAGCAGCAGAAGACGGCCATCACTATAAAGTACGTCGTGACAAATCCAGGAAAATCGAGCAAAAGGGTGGGGCCCAGTTCGGCGGAGGGCGTGGCGCTCTCGATAAAACCGATCAGCGACAACCGAGAAAATAACCAAGTCATCAGCAGCGCGGAGTATCCCGCAGCGCCGACAAAATAGAAGAACGCGATAATACTTACGCCCGCAGGACGTCGTTTCACGCTAGTGCTGAACCTCCTCCACAGAGATGATCTTTGACTCGGAGCGGAACTTCTTGTAATCGGTGAACGTGGCGTCGATGTCCAGCCGGATCGGCTTCACAAGTGCCACGCGCGCATCGAAGCCGATGCGAGCGTGCAGAGGCAACCAGACCTCGTTATTGACAAGCGTTTGCTCGATTTCAATATGGGAACCGGGATGCAGTCGCAGCAGAAATCCACCCCAGGTGATCGTGTCGATGACGTCAGCATCCATTCTCAGCCACTGAAATTGGGTCTTATCAATCCAGAGCTTAGGTCGGAGTTTTGGCAACACGCGCGCCGCGTTAAGATTCGGACGGAAATCTGCTCGCGGTTCGCCGCTGATCACATACGCAGCATGTCCGTTCAACGTCTCTTCGCCAACGATGCGGAAATCGTATGCGTCCGGCACTTCCAGCAGGAATTCGTGTTCTTCACGATGGCGTTTCTCGAAATCCGCGAGGCGTTTCTCGCGGTCAGCAGGAGTTTCTGCGCGACGCTTTTGCATCGTATCGTTCAACTTCTTTTCGACTTTGCGCGCCTCGGCATCCGAGAGCGGCTGATCGTTGCGCTTGATGAGGTGAGCGTAGGGTTGATCGTACAGGAAGATGATCTCTTCGGTTTCAGATTTGTTGGACTTAATGCTGCCGTCGGCGTTCAACTCTCGCTGTTCGATGCGCTGAATGAAGGTGTAATTCTTTTCCTGCGCCCAATTCGAGATATCTCGCCGCATAGCGCGGCGTATGATCTCTTTTGCGGCGGGAGGAGGCGCGGCAGCCGGAGCAGGTTGCTGCGATTTGCGCCCGTGAGACTTCTGCGAAAAACTTGTGATTGAGAATGCAGCAACGAAAACGAGAATGCTACCGCGATAAGCACTTCTCAATTTCGGACTCATCACAGGTGTATGCTCTCGTTCGCTCTGCATGATAGCCGCAAATCGAGTGAACCGCAGAATCCGACCGGTCATGACCAGCGGTGTCTCTGCTAGTCGTCGACGTGCTTAGGTGGCCCGCACGAATCGCGAACCACAAGTTCCGTAGCTAGCAGGACCGGAGTTACATTCTTCGCTCGTTTTTCCAGATGATCGATCAGCAGCCGTGCCGCGACCGTGCCAAGCTCGCGCGCTGGTTGCCGCACAACCGTCAACCGCGGACGCAGCAGCGTTGACCAATAAAAATCGTCAAAGCCGAGCAAACTGATTTCATCCGGGCAGGAGAGACCGGTTTCCTGAATAGCCCCTAGCGCGCCAAGAGCCATCATATTGTTGGTACAGAAAA
Organism: uncultured Terriglobales bacterium; assembly: GCA_964476905.1. Taxonomy (GTDB): domain Bacteria; phylum Acidobacteriota; class Terriglobia; order Terriglobales; family Acidobacteriaceae; genus Gp1-AA112. The sequence goes on along the minus strand of CAYZHX010000039.1, from coordinate 10,416 downwards.
TCGCCGTCGGACGCGGTGATCCCTTGAGCAATTGCAGGGCATGTTGATGTCCGCTTTCCATATCGTTGTGACCTGAATGAATGAAAGAGCGCTCTTGCTTAATTTTCGCGCTACGCATTGCCTGAAGAAAGCCTTTCAGTCGTTCTGCCGATGTTCCGCTGGATGTGTCGCCCGAGATGATGCCGATCCTACGATGTCCAAGACTCAGCAGATAACGTGTGGCTTTATCAGCCGCCAGAGTGTTGTCGACACCGACCCGGCCAATCGCGCCGTCGCCGATGACAGGGTAGCGATCGGCATAGACCACCGGAAGATTTCCCAATATGGGTTTTAGTCTCTTAGAAACCGCTTCGACCGCCGGCACACGTATGATTCCGTCCACTCGCCGGCGATGGAAGGAATCGAGGTAGTTTCTTTCTTCGTCCCAGCTTTCGCGAGAGTCACCGATCAGAATGGTGTAGTTCGCTGACGCGGAGTAGTCCTTCGCTCCACGCACCAGATCAACGTAGAAGTTGTTCGAGAGATCGGGTACAACGATGGCAATTGAATGTGTCTTTTGCAGCCTAAGGCCACGTGCCAAGTCGTTTGGGCGATACTTCAGTTGTTTGATCGCCTCTTCGATGCGGCTGCGCATCTCCGCGCTGACATAGTCGGAGTTGTTTAGCGCTGCGGATATTGTGGAAACAGAAGCGCCGGCAGCCTTCGCCACCTCACGAATGGTTACGTGGTGCTTCGCGTTCTTCGCTCTCAGGCTCCTGCGGGGCATGGCTGTGCTGGAAGCATAGTATCTGCTGATTAAGGGGTATCAAAGAAGGGGAACTTCGTTTTCAACTAGCGCATAAGAAAGATGCAGTTTGAACGTGAAGACGACAAGAAACGATGGTGTATAGGAAGGAATGGAACAGCGTGAGTCTCCCCGCCGGGTTAGTTGACACAGGCGGGGAGTGGATTCAAACAACAGCTTACTTGGTGAAAGCCTTAATGGCAGAGGCTTCGTCGTCTTTCACGTCGAAGACGGTGTAGAGCTTCGTGATCTGCAGCAGATCATGGACTTTCTTCGTCAAGTTGAGCAGCTTGAGCTCCCCACCCTGATTGCGCACCGTCGTGAAGGCGCTCACCAGCTCTCCAATACCGGAGCTGTCGATGTAGGTTACGTCGCCCAGGTTGAGCAGAATCTTCTTTTCTCCCTTGCCGAGCAGTTCGCGGATCTGGTCGCGCAGCATGACGCTGCCTTCGCCGAGGGTAATACGTCCGCTGAGATCCATAATGGTCACGCCGTCAACGCGACGGCTGTTTGATTTCATTGTCACTGTCGTCCCTCCGAGGCCCCCTCTGTGGAATGGCCGGTATGTTTTATCAGCGTAATTTCTGTTCCAGGCTCCAAGTTGCGGAAGCGAACCTCGTCCATGAATGAGCGAATTAAGAAGATGCCGCGTCCGGACTGCTTCAGCAGGTTTTCTTCCGCCAACGGATCGGGAATATCTTCTTCCCGCAATCCGCGTCCCTGATCGGAAATCGTGATCACCAGGGCCTCGCCTGTATTCTCAAAAGACACCATCATCTTCTTCTTCGGATCGTAGGCATTGCCGTGAAGCACGGCGTTGACTGCCGCTTCACGTACGGCCATTGCGATTCGATGGCAATCTTCGTCATCAAAAGGCATTTTGGACGCCAATTTTTCGGCCGTCTGTTCTGCCTTATTTACGCTGTCGAGTGTGGAGTCCAGCGTGTATGAGACCCGTTCTAAGGTCATGAATTGCTTTTCCGAAGCGACAGTATAGCTCCCCGCAGAACCCCGAATTGCATGGAAATACGCCTGTTGAATTGAATCGGTAGTTTGCCTGTCGCAGCGAAGAAATGTCAATCGAATGTTCTGCGCGATCCCCTTCTGAAGCCAGCCAATACAGCCACGCGAGGGTAAGATCTTCCGCCAGCGTCCAGATCGTCCACTTCTCGAGCAATAGAAGCAAACAGGCACGACGCTATTTACTCCGCGGGTTCCGACCCACTGCACAATTTCCAGTGCTATGTGCAAAATGTCGGCGCTCTATGATCAAGGCGATTTTCCGACTTACAGACGTCGAAAGACAAAAAATCTTCCGGCTGCGCGAGATGGGTGTTCGTCCGCCCGATATTGCTCGTCGGTTTGGCCTGAGCGAAGGCGTGGTGCACAAAATCGTGCAGGCGCAACGCGCCATGCACGCAGCTCAGTCCAAAATGGGCCCGCAGCGTGGCGCTACCACCGAAGATGCGCGCAAGCAGGAAGCTTCATAGATCCGTCTCGACCCGCAACCGCTGTTGAGATGGAGTCGTTGGAGTTTGCCTTCGCAGCCTGCTTAAATTCCGCGATTTTCACGACCTCACGATTGAAAATCAAGAAATACCGCGGCAGCTTAACTCGCCTGCCAAGCCGAACCTCCAGATCAACTATTCCAACAACCGCCGTCACTACAGGTGCATCCTGTCGCAGAACCTATTAAGCTAGTGTGCTACACAGTCCTCTATGGCCTCTGAGAACTCATTTGATGTCGTCAGCAAGATCGACCTGCAGGAGGTGGCGAACGCCATCCAGCAAGCGCTCAAAGAAATTCACACGCGCTTTGATTTAAAGGACTCGAAGTCGAATATCGGTATGGAAGGGAAGGAGGCAATCGTGCTCTCCTCCGCCGACGAGTACAAACTCAAAGCCGTCACCGACGTCCTCCAGACCAAATTGGTGAAGCGCCAGGTGCCGCTGAAAGGATTGCAGTACCAGGCGATCGAGCCAGCCGCAGGATCGACCGTCCGCCAGAAAATCACACTACAGCAGGGAATTCCCATTGAAAAAGCGCGCGAAATCGTCAAATTAATCAAAGATTCCAAGTTAAAAGTTCAAGCTTCGATTCAAGGCGACACCGTGCGCGTGAGCGGTAAAGACCGCGATACGCTGCAGCAGGTAATCGGGATGCTACGCAACAAAGATTTCGGCATCGACATGCAGTTCACCAACTACAGGTCCAACTAGCGTGAGTACTCCGGCCAGCGTCGCGGCGAAAGAGGTGTTTGATCTTCTACGCGACGACCTGCTCGCCATCGAACACGAGTTTGAGCGAGACGCCGTCTCTGGCGTCGCCGTCATTACTGAAATCGGTGAATACCTGCGCGAAGGAGGAGGCAAGCGCATTCGCCCCGCGCTGCTCTTGCTGGCGGCGAAGTTGTGCGGATACGAAGGACAGGGAGCGATTCGCCTTGGCTCGGTAGTAGAGATCGTCCACACCGCTACGCTCGTACATGACGACATCATCGACGAGGCGCTTACCCGTCGCGGCCGGCCGTCTGCCAACACGCAATGGGGCAATTCAAAATGCGTGCTTGCCGGCGATTGGCTTTACATGCAGGCGTTCAAGGTTGCGCTCGAAGAGCACAACTTCAAAGTGCTCGACCTGCTGATCGGACTCACGCAGCAGATGGTCGAAGGCGAGCTGATGCAGATGGAACGCCTTGGACGAATCATCAGTCAGGCCGAACACCTGGATCTCATCTACCGGAAGACTGCCTGTCTCTTTTCGGTTTCGATGAAACTTGGAGCAGTGCTCGGCCGTGCTAGTGCCGACGAGGAAGACCGCATGGGCGAGTACGGTCGCAATCTTGGCCTCGCATTTCAGATCGTCGACGACGTTCTCGATCTCACTGCTTCCGAAGATATATTGGGTAAGCCGGTCGCCAGCGATTTGCGCGAAGGCAAAGTAACGATGGCGGTGATTCATGCTCTTGACCGTTGTACCCAGTCAGAACGGAAGCTCATCGAAACGGTTTTAGACGAGCGCTGTTTTGCGAACGTCTCCCATCGAGACGTGTTGGCTATCCTTGAGCGATATGGCTCAGTCGAATACGCCATGGCATCCGCCAACGAGCACGCTGAACAGGCGCGTCGCGCTATCTCGCCATTTTCCGACAGCGAAATCAAACGTGCGCTCTTGTGGATTCCTGAGTTTGTCGTCGGTCGCGAGAAGTAGTGCAACGGACTTCTTTGCCCGAATCCACCACTTTATTCAACAAAAGTGAAGAGTAGCGGAAAACAAACCGCAGACCGCCTGATGACGAGCAGTTCTAACTCCCGCTCTCCGTGCGGGCCGAAGCTGCTCGCGATGTCATTGCGAAAGTACCTGAGCTGAGCGGCAAAGCAGCCGTAGGACAAAAGAGATGCTCGAAGGATTCACTGAGATTAGAAGTGTCATTCCCGATTCAGTACCCAGAAAACAGCTTCGTCCAAGAAAGATCGTAATCTCCCGGCTTTGCTTGATGTTTCTCGCAGGGTGGCTGAATGTGGCAACGGTCTCGGCGCAAGTCGAGTTTGTTGATCCCAGCATCGGCGGGCAAGGTTTTCTGCTTGAACCGACTCGCCCGACGGTTTCTCTGCCCAATAGCATGGTTCGTGTGTATCCGGTCAGAAAGGACCAGTTGGATGACCAGATTCATTCTTTTCCGTTGACCATCGTTTCTCATCGCTTGGGTGAGCTCTTCTGGGTGATGCCCAGCGACGGTGTGCCGGAGCCGTGGGATCGTCCGGCGGTATACGACCAGGAAATTGAGACTCCTTATTACTACTCGGCTCGATTTGAACCCTCGCTAATCCAGAGCGAATTCACGTCAACGGCGCGCTGCGGCTATTTTCGTTTCACTTTTCCCTCCAGCAAAGCCGTCGTAATCCTGGCAAATCGTCAGGTCGGAGAACTTTCGGGTGGTCCCGAAAACAGTTTTTCAGGCAGCGAGAACATCGTTGGTCAGGGCAGGATGTCTCCCGGCACGATGCATGCGTTTGTCTATGGCGAATTCAATGCGCCGGTAAAGACAGAAAGCCGAGACATCAAGAACGGAAAAGTTTTGATCGTCTCGGCATCCGACCAGAGAGTATTGGAGTTTCGCTACGGCATCTCCTTCATCAGCGTTGAGCAAGCAAAGCGAAATCTGCAGGAAGAACTTCGCGATTGGAACTTCGAAAATGCTAAGCATCGTGCCCGCGATCGTTGGAACGAAGTCCTTGGCCAGATTCAGGTTGAAGGAGGCACGTCGGAACAGAAGCGGGTTTTCTACACCGCGCTTTATCGCAGTTACGAGCGGATGGTGAATATCACCGAAGATGGGCGCTACTACAGCGCATTCGATCATCAGGTGCATCAGGATTCGCGTCCGTTCTATGTCGATAATTGGCTTTGGGATACCTATCGCGCTTTGGAGCCACTTCAAACGTTACTGAATCCAGAGTTGGAAGCGGACAAGCTACAGTCTTTTGTTCGCATGTACCAGCAATCGGGGTGGATGCCGACCTTCGCTGTGCTTTGGGGAAACCACGAGTGCATGACCGGCAATCCCGTCGCGCCGTGGGCCGCAGATGCGTGGGCGAAAGGGATTAGGAATTTTGATCTCGCTACTGCATACGCGGGGATAAAGAAAAATTCCGTGGAGGGCACGTGGCTGCCATGGCGTCGCGGACCGAAGACTTCGCTGGATGATTTTCTTGCCGAACATGGCTACATGCCGGCGCTTCATCCGGGAGAGAAAGAAACGGTGGCGGAAGTTCATCCTTTCGAGCGACGCCAAGCTATCTCCGTGACCGAGGCGCAGAGCTACGACGACTGGTCCACAGCGCAACTCGCTCGCGCGCTGGGTAATGAAACTGATTATGAGTTTTTCCTGAAACGGGCGGCGAATTACAAAAATCTCTTCCGTCAGGATAAGGGTCATGTTTGGCCCAAAGATGCTGACGGCAATTGGATTGAGCCGTTCGATCCCGGATGGTCAGGCGGCCAGGGCGGACGCGACTACACCACCGAGAACAATGGCTACACCTACGATTGGGACGTTCAGCACGACCTCGAAGGACTAATTGAATTGATGGGAGGTCGCGCGAAAGCGGAAGCAAAGTTGGACCAGCTCTTCCGCGAGCCATTGGGCAGAAGCAAATATGAATTCTGGGCAAAGTTTCCTGATGCCAGCGGAGTTGTCGGTCAGTTTTCCATGGGAAACGAACCCAGCTTGCATATTCCTTATATCTATAACTACCTCGGTGCGCCATGGAAAACTCAGCAGCGCGTGCGCATGTTACTGGACACCTGGTTTACCGATACCACTTTGGGAATGCCGGGAGACGAAGATGGAGGTGGCTTGTCTTCCTTTGTCGTTTTTTCGATGATGGGGTTTTATCCCGTAACTCCGGGCCTGCCGATCTATGACCTTTCGAGTCCGCTCTTTGATCGGATCAGCATTCGCTTACACAACGGCAAAACGTTCCAAATCATCTGCCTGAACAATTCAAAAGACAACAAATACATTCAAGCAATTCGGCTCAACGGAAAAGTCTTAAAAAAAATTTGGATTCGACACACCGATGTAGTCGACGGCGGAACACTCGAACTACAAATGGGAAACCTACCCAATACAAAATTAGGTGTCGACCCCGCTGATCTGCCGCCCTCGGGTCTATCTGTGCGCGAGTAGTTACCGGACAAATCATGGCCATTTCTCAGCATCGAGACGGTGTGGTTGGCCTCTTCAGGCGTGAGCAATTACAGGTTAGTGCCGTCGAGGTTCACCCGCAGAGATGAATTTGCTACGGGTCTTTCCAGGCTTGCAGGCCCACGCTACAGCGGCATGCCCGGCCCGATCATCACTCCAACGACTACCATGATCGAGTCGAATAGCCCTTAAACTGCGTTTAAAGGCGGAGTCAGGCAGGGAGGTTGGCGGTGGGCGTGCGTCGGGGCGGGCGAATTCATCGTGAGAACCTCTTGATGTTGGATACCATATACGGGGAAAATGCAGAAGCCTGCCACGCTCCTTTTTCATTGAAGCTTGTCTCCAGGCTTCGCTCGGGTGATTTCTGTGAGCCAGAACTTACGCCGTATTCAATACGTCGATTCCCATACCGCTGGAGAGCCCACCAGAGTGGTGATATCGGGTGCTCCAAATCTTGGTAAAGGACCACTGCGCAAGCGCTTGGAGGTATTTCGGGACGAGTTCGACTGGTTTCGTTCGGCCGTCGTGAACGAGCCTCGCGGCTCAGATGCCGTTGTAGGAGCTTTGCTTTGCGAGCCTTTCGACCCATCATGCGAGGCGGGCGTCATCTTCTTTAATAACGTCGGATACCTCGGAATGTGCGGGCACGGAACGATCGGCTTGCTAACTACTCTTGCTTACCTCGATCGCATCACTCCGGGCCGCCACAAGATCGAAACACCTCCCGGCGTTATTACCGGTACTCTGCACGAGTCTGGCGAGGTAACCATCAACAACGTTCCCAGCTACCGTTTCAAGCAAGATGTAAAGGTGAAAGTCCCAAAATTTGGGACGGTGATCGGCGATGTGGCTTGGGGCGGAAACTGGTTTTTTCTCGTCAAGAACAATCGGCTGAAGCTTTCTATGAGTAACCTCGAACAGCTCATCGATTTCACCTGGGCTGTTCGTCAGGCTCTGACCGCGAATGGAATTACCGGCAGAGATGGAGCAGAGATCGATCATGTGGAGGTCTTCGAGACCGCCGATCGTCCCGATGCCGATAGCAAGAACTTCGTTCTGTGTCCGGGCAAAGCTTATGACCGATCGCCGTGCGGCACAGGTACGAGCGCAAAAGTTGCATGTCTGTACGCCGACGGGAAACTTCAGCCGGGCGAGAAGTGGAAACAGGAAAGCATCATCGGCAGTGTGTTCGAGGCGTCGGTCGCAGTGCATAACGGGGAAGTAGTTCCGAGCATCACCGGCTCGGCTTTTGTGAATGGCGAAGGCTACTTGGTGCTCGATGAGCGCGATCCTTTTTGCTACGGCATTCCAACGCCCAGGACCCCTGAAGAGCTGGTTGCGAGTCACTGATGTCGCAGAACTTCGATGTCGTGATCGTCGGCGCTGGCATTGTCGGCGCAGCGTGCGCATTGGAGTGCGCGCAGGCAGGATTGAAGACGGCGATCATAGAAGAAGGAATTGTTGGCGGGGGGGCGACGGCAGCCGGCATGGGACACATCGTCGCTATGGACGACTCTGACGCGCAGTTCGCGCTGACGCGCTATTCGCAGCAGTTGTGGCTACGAATCAAGGACGAGCTTCCCAAAGATGTTGAGTTCGAGACGACTGGAACCGTCTGGGTAGCCGCAGATGAAGAAGAAATGATCGAAGTTCGCCGCAAGCACGCCTACTATAGTGCACGCCGGGTGCCTTGTGACATTCTTGACGCTCGCGTGCTCGCTGAAGCTGAGCCCAGTCTGCGCAGAGGCTTGGCTGGCGGGCTGCTCGTTCCCGAGGACGGAGTGCTCTATCCACCGACGGCCGCCCGTTGGTTGTGGCTGCAAGCGCAAAGCCGCGGAGTGACGGCGGTTCAGGGAAGGCTTGCAACCGTAAGCGAAGAGGGATTCAGTCTGTGTGACGGCAGCAGTTTCAATCCGGGAATTACGGTGGTTGCGACCGGCGCCTGGGCTCCGGAACTCGATGCGAGTCTCGAAATCAAGAAGCGCAAGGGACACTTGGCGATCACTGATCGCTACCCTGGCTACGTCCGTCACCAGCTTGTGGAACTCGGTTACCTGAAGAGCGCGCACTCGGTTACGAGCGACTCGGTCGCCTTTAATGTGCAGCCACGCGTAACCGGACAAATCCTGATTGGCTCCTCGCGTCAATACGGCGCTGAGGATACTGACATTGATCACCAGATGATCCGCTCGATGCTGGCGCGCGCCTGCGAGTACATGCCCGATTTGGCACAAAAATCAGTCGTGCGGTGCTGGACAGGGTTTCGCGCAGCTACCCCCGACAAACTGCCGCTCATCGGGCCTTCCGCAAAAAAGCAAAACGTCTGGTTCGCGACCGGTCATGAAGGACTTGGCATCACCACTTCTCTAGGAACGGCAAAGCTGCTGGTCGACCAGATTCTGGGTCGGACTCCCGCAATTCCGTTCGAGCCGTACCTGCCGTCGCGCTTCTCGCGGGAGCACGTGTATGCCTGATGCTCTGGCCATTTCCCTAAATGGGAAGGCGTTAACGATCCCTGCCGGAACGACCGTCGCTGCGGCCATCTTCAGCGGAGGACGTTCGAGTTTTCGGCATTCGGTTTCAGGAGAGCGGCGCGGTCCGCTATGCGGTATGGGAGTTTGCTTTGAATGTCGAGTCACGGTTAACGGCGTGCCACACGTGAAGAGTTGCCAGATACTGTGCAGGCAGGGAATGCAGATCAATATCGATGAATAGGCAGAGCTGGGACATCGTTGTTGTAGGAGGAGGACCTGCGGGCATCGCCGCGGCAACTAGCGCTGGCGAGTGCGGTGCGAGCGTCCTTCTCGTTGACGACAATCCCGCTTTGGGGGGACAGATCTGGCGAGGAGAAGAGGCTAATCCATCGCTGCGTGAGTCACGCAAGTGGAGTGAGCGCCTAAAGAGTTCGAATGTTGAGGTTCTGCGCGGTTTCCGCATCTTTGACCAGCTGCGTCCAGGAGTTCTGCTCGCTGAAAGCTCCGACCGTATGCGGGAGATCAGTTACTCTCGCCTAATCCTCTGCACCGGTGCGCGGGAGCGCTTCCTGCCATTTCCTGGATGGACGCTGCCGAACGTAATGGGGGCAGGCGGTCTGCAGGCTCTCGCAAAAGGAGGAATGCCGGTTCGGGGAAACCGGGTCGTTGTCGCTGGCAGTGGACCTTTACTGCTCCCCGTTGCCGTGTATTTGAAGCGCCACGGCGCCAAGGTGCAGCTCATCGCCGAGCAGGCTTCGCGTAACTCCTTCCTCCGTTTTGGAAGCATTCTGTGGCGGCATTCAGGAAAACTGGCGCAAGCCCTTCGAATATTCGGAACTTTGGCTGGCACTCCGTTTCGGTTTGGTTGTTGGCCGGTCGAAGCAAAAGGCGACGATCGTTTGCGCACTGTCGTCGTCCAGCACGGAGCAGCAACGTTCGAGATCGAATGCGACTACCTGGCGTGCGGTTTCCATCTTGTTCCTAATCTGGAACTCACGAGCTTAATTGGGTGCGAGATTAAGGATGGAACTGTAGCCGTGAACGAACTGCAGCAGACATCCACTGCAGACGTCTATTGCGCAGGAGAGCCCACCGGAATCGGTGGCGTCGATCTCGCCATTGTCGAAGGTCAGATTGCAGGATTCGCAGCTGCAGGACGGCAGGATAAGGCGCGACGGGTTTTCCGAGCACGAGCGCATTATCGTGAATTCGCGAATGCGCTGGAGAACGCATTTGTCTTGCGCCCAGAACTGAAGAAGCTCGCGCGCGAAGACACGTTCGTATGCCGCTGTGAGGATGTGCGCTTCGACCGGCTGTCGCAATGCAGAAGTTGGCGCGAAGCAAAGTTGTATACCCGGTGCGGCATGGGGCCATGTCAAGGGCGTATCTGCGGCGCCGCAACAGGGTTTCTATTTGGGTGGAGTGCCGAATCAGTACGTCCACCCCT
>CAYZHX010000038.1:0-29327 GCA_964476905.1 uncultured Terriglobales bacterium | reverse complement strand
CGATCTCCGGCGGCAATCCGAAACGGACGTTCTCCGCCATGATCTCGACTTCCTCAACGCGGTTGAAGCCCTCCTTCGTGGAGAGATACTCCACCACTTCTTCCACCAGGCACTCCGGAGCCGATGCTCCGGCTGTGAGCGCAACCGTCTTCACGCCTTCCAGCCATTCCGGACGGATTGCTCGGCAGTTCTCAATTAAATACGCAGGAGTTTCGAGGCGAGTTGCAACTTCGACCAAGCGGTTCGAATTGGAACTGTTCTCCGAACCTACGACCAGCAGCAGATCGGCCTGTGGCGCGACATTCTTCACTGCAATTTGACGGTTCTCGGTCGCATAGCAGATGTCTTGCGCATGAGGGCCGTGGATCTTAGGAAACTTGCGCTTCAAAGCTTCGATGATGTCTTTGGCTTCGTCAAGGGAAAGCGTCGTTTGCGTGAGGTAGGCAACGCGTTCCGGATCCGGAACGTGCAGGTTCTCCACTTCTCTAGGAGAGCTGACGACTTGCGTGACCTCCGGCGCTTCGCCGAGAGTGCCGATGATTTCGTCGTGGTCTCGATGGCCGACGAGAATCAGCGAATTTCCCTGCTTGGCGAACTTAATAGCCTCAACATGGACCTTGGTCACAAGCGGACAGGTCGCGTCGATCACCTTCAGCTTGCGTGCCTTGCTAGCCTCGCGAACTTCAGGCGCCACGCCATGAGCGCTGTAGATAACACGCGCACCTTCGGGCACGTCCTCGACGCTGTCGACGAAAATCGCTCCCTTAGCCGCCAAGTCATCGACAACGTAACGGTTGTGAACGATCTCTTTGCGTACATAGATCGGCGCGCCAAAAGTCTCGAGCGCAATGCGAACGATATCGATGGCGCGCACAACGCCAGCGCAGAATCCTCGCGGCTTGAGCAGCAGGACCGTCTTCTGTTCAGTTGGCAGGGTCATTCCTTGTCTCTAAGTATAACCGCTAAGCGGCAGATATCCCATTTCAAAACTAACCGGGAGGATTGGGCGAGTCAATTGCAAGTGCATGAAATGGCGAGGATTAACAGTGAGCGGCAATTTCGGCAGGCTCAACGGAAAGCAGTTTTCCACATGGAGGCATGGAGTAGACCAAATACGTCTGTCGGTTGCCGGAAACGAGGTCAGTACTTTGGGAAGAAAGCAGTGGTATACGACAAGGCAGTGCGTTCAAAGAAAATCCGAAAGTCTTTCCTGCGTATCCTTCGTGACTCCGCGATGAATCACGCGTTTGCCTTTAGCATCTCCTCTGCATGTTTTAGAGATGCGTCGGTGAGTTTGGCGCCACTTAGCATGCGCGCGATCTCTTCTTTCCTTTCCTTCTCATCGAGTGGACGAATGGCCGTGCGCGTGCGCCCACTGGATTCGTGCTTTTTGATCAAGAGATGATGATCGGCAAATGACGCGATTTGCGGCAGATGTGTGACGCAGAGCACCTGGTTATGTGCTCCAAGAGCCTTCAATTTTTTGCCAACTGCCTCGGCCGCCCGGCCCCCGATGCCGGTGTCGATTTCATCGAAGACCAGAGTGCGTTCGGCTTTCGAACGCTTTGGCTTGCCGTTTCCATTCGGTCGCGTCATTCCCGATTCAACGCTGCATTTCAGTGCTAGCATCACGCGCGAGAGTTCACCGCCGGATGCGCTCTTTTCGACCGGACTGAGCGGTTCGCCTGCGTTTGTGGCGATGAGATATGCGACGGAATCGAGTCCTGTTGCAGACCAGTTCTCTTGGTCTTCTGCTGTTTGGACTTGAACGTTGAAGCGCGCTTTCATCGCGAGTTCGTCGATCTGAGCTTCGGTAATCTTCTCTAGTTTGCGCGCTGCAGCGGCCCGTGAACGAGAAATCAATCGAGCTTCTGTCAGGTATTCGTGTGCTGCGGCTTCGAGCTCTTTGCGCAACGTACGAAGAATTTCGTCGCGGTTCTCCACTTCGTTGAGCTTCTGTGTGAGATCTTCGGCGAAAGCAAGAATCTCCTCCACGCGGCTGCCGTACTTTCGGCGGAGACGGTCGATAATGGCGAGCCGATCTTCAATCTCCGTGAGCCGCTCGGGAGAGGCGTCGATTTTATCGGCATAATCGCGTGCTGAGGCGCTTACATCCTCGATATCGGCCTTTGCGGAGTACAGAGTCTTTAGGAATTCTTCAAACCGGGAATCGTATTTAGCTAAGTCTTCAACTTGCCGCGTTGCTGTACGCAGTGTGCTCAGGACAGAAGTAGGGGATTCGTAGAGGAAGTCGTAAGCAGTATTGGCGAGCGAGTAGAGCTTCTCTGCATTCATGAGGACGCGACGTTCGGTTTCGAGGCGCTCATCTTCGCCTAATACGAGCTTTGCTGCATCGATCTCACGTTTTTGAAATGCCCAAAGATCAACCAGGCGAAGCCGATCCTGCTCACTGCGTTCAAGCTCGTCGATTCGCGCGCGCAGCTCTCGCCAACGTAAGTACTTTTGGCTCAGCGATTCGGCAGAAATCGTCGCGTAAGCATCCAGCAATTCGAGTCTTGCAGGCGGATCGAATGCTAAAACCGTCTCGTTCTGTGCATGGATTGCCGCCAGTTCAGGCGCCAATTGCTTTAGAACAGAAACCGTGGCCGGCTGATTGTTGATCCAAACTCGGTTCTTAGTGCCGATTTCGCGCTTCAGGATGAGCTCTTCTCCTGCGCTTTCGACACCGTTTTCCTCGAGGATCGGCGCGATGTGAGGGCTGTCCGCGTGAAAAACGCAACTGAGTATGGCCTTCTCGGCGCCGTGTCGAACGATTTCAGGCGATGCTTTGTCGCCCAGAAGCAGTGCAAGAGCGTCGATCAGGATTGATTTTCCTGCGCCAGTCTCGCCCGTAAGCAAGTTGAGTCCGGGGCCGAACTCGACTATCACTTGGTCGATGACGGCATAGTTTTCGACGCGAAGTTCGACCAGCATCAGGCGAAGAATAGCGTCATTCTTCTCTGCAAACAATCCGTTTCACTACGGAGATGGAGGAAAGCTCAACGTCTCTACGCCGCTCGGTGATCAAGCCGCCGAGTCTTAATGCCAGATCCGCTTCTGCCGTTCTTCGTGACTCCGGGGTGAAAAGCAGTGCATGTACTTCCGTGATTCTAAGAGCCGACTCTCTTTGCGTTGCAGAGTAGCGGTTTGTTACCTTTACTAGAGGCATACGATGACGTACTCCCCCGCCTTATTAGGCTTTGCTACAGACCTTGGAAACTTAGTCGCCCAGACCGGACCGGTGGCCAAACTGGTCCTCATTATTCTGCTGCTCTTCAGCATTCTTTCTTGGTCGATCATCCTCTCCAAGTGGTCGAAATTTCGCCGCATGCGAACTCAAAGCGGCCGGTTTCTGCGTGCCTTCCGGAAGGCGAATGGACGTTTGCAGGACGTCTCTTCGGTGTCTGAGCAGTTCAAGCCCAGCCCTCTTGTAGCTGTTTTCGAGGGCGGATACGACGAATATCGCCGTCAGGCTGGAACTCGAAACATTACCGCAGTCCAGCGAGCAAATCAGATTGCATCGTCTGAAGAGATGACGCAGATGGAGTCTCGCCTGCCTTGGCTCGCGACCACTGGCGCGGTAACTCCGTTTGTCGGGCTCTTCGGGACAGTTTGGGGCATCATTGATGCATTTCAGGGGCTGGGAAACGCCGGAGCAGCTACGCTGCGAGCGGTGGCGCCCGGCATTTCGGAAGCGTTGATCACGACCGCAGCAGGGCTTTTTACAGCGATTCCGGCTGTTATCGCCTACAACCAGTTCATGCAGCAGATTCGCGAGTTCGGCGCGCGCATGGACGATTTCGGCCTCGAACTCCTGAACACGGTCGATCGCCCTGTTGCACAGCCCGCAAGGCAGCGGGAAGCCGCCGTTCTGGAGGAGAGATAGTTTCGTAGCTCCGAGGCTTCGAGGCTGCGCAGTTAAGCATGGCTTTTACAAACTCCCAAGGCCGCACGCAAAGCTCCCTTTCGGACATTAACATCACGCCCTTCGTTGACGTGGTGCTGGTGTTGCTAATTATCTTCATGCTCACCGCGCCGATCATTCAGTCCGGCATTGAAGTCGACGTGCCGCACACGACCACGGTGAAGCAGATCACCGAGCAGCGGCTCGTGCTGACCATGGACCACAATCAAAACGTCTTCCTCGGCGATCAGGCCGTAAATCTGAATCAGCTTCCTTCCATCCTGAAGGAGCAGGTCAAAGATCCCGAACATCATCCGATCTATCTGCGTTGCGACGAAAACGTAACCTTCGGTGCCTTTGCGGCGCTGATGGATACGGTAAAGCAGAGTGGTATCACCAATATCTCGATCGTCACGCAACCTTACCAGACCAAGAATGCAGCGCGTTGACATCTTCGATATCCACGAATCGTGGAAGGGCCCGATCACCGCGTCACTGTTCTTTCATGGAACGATTGTCGGCCTAGTTCTCGCCTACGGCGTCTGGATAGGATTCTCCACCCATGAATGGGGAGGCAGTCAGAACCAGTTAGGTGATGCAATTTCCGTTTCGCTGGCGAGTGCAAGTTCGATACCACTGCCGCGCGAGAATCAAACTGAGAACATCGTAGCCAACAATTCTCCTGCCGTGGCTCATGAGCAGCCAAAGCCGAAGGAAATTGCGCCACCAGAACCAAAGGCAGTCGAAATTCCCCAAACTACCAAGATCAAACCGAGAGAAAGGCAGCAGGAGCGCATTAAGGACCGTCCTCAGCCGGTCGAGCAAGCGACCAATCAGGTGCAGGTTGGGCAGGGCGGCCAAGTGCGTCAGAATTTCACAACGAGTAGCGACAACTCCATCAGCGTTGGCGCCTCATCGAGTTTGGTTGGCGGAGATTTTGGCAACCGATACGCCTATTACGTTCGGCAGATTGCGCAGATTCTGTCCCAGAACTGGCTGAAGTACGAGGTAGATCCTCACGCTATGCCAAACGCAACCGTCACTGTTTCGTTCGACATTTCCCGGAATGGACAGCCGACGAATGTTCGGATTGCTGGATCAAGCGGAGTGCCGTCTCTTGACACGTCAGCCGTGCGAACGCTGCAACGCATTGACACCTTTGGGCCGCTGCCAGTTGATTATCGAGGTAGCAGTCTTACGGTGGAGTCACAATTTCGATATACACCGAATAGGAGATGAAGGAGGAGCGTTATTTGAGAGGCAACATTGATGGGAACTCAACAATCTCCGGACTCAAAATGACAGACATAAGGAAGTACTTCTCATTTCTGCATTACGTAATCGCTATTTCCGTTCTACTGTTGTCCTCATTTGCCTTTTCCCAAAACGATAAAGTCCAAGTCATCGTCACAAAAGGTGTCGAGCGCGTTCGCATTGCCGTGGCGGATTTCAAGGCAGGCAATGCTGATCCGAATACTGCGACTCTTCTCACAACGTTTAATCAGGTTCTCTTTTCCGATCTGCAGAACGCGGGCATCTTCGACGTAGTCTCAAAGAGCTTCAATCCGCTCGATACGCCGAGTAGCCCGCAGGATGTGAAGATCGATGCCTGGGGCAATCCACCGACGAATGCGGCCATGCTTGCGTTCGGGAACCTCGGAGTGAGCGGCGGGCAAGTCGCAGTGTATGGCTGGCTTTATGACGTGAAGAACACAGTTTCGCCACAGGTACTAGGTAAACAATACCGCGAGGACGCCACGCCAGATAACGCGCGCCACATTGCCCACGAGTTTGCGGACGAGATTATCTTCCGCCTCGGCGGCGGGATCCCAGGAGTCGCGGAAAGCAAGATCGTATTCGTAAGCAATCGCTCCGGTTCCAAAGAAATTTGGATGATGGATTACGACGGATACGGAGAGCATCAGATCACGCATTCCGGAAGTGTCTCGCTGTCACCCCGCATTGCACCCGACAATTCGCGAATCGCCTTCGTCGAACTCGGCAAGCGGTCGGTGAACATCCACATGTACTCGCTCGATCTGAATCGACTGGTGACCTTTCCCAGCATCGGTGGAACCACCCTCTCGCCGGCGTGGTCGCCTGATGGTTCGCATCTGGCGTTCTCGTCTTCGCGCACCGGCGATCCAGAAATCTACGTATCGAATTCGGCTGGGGGAGAGCTGAAGCGAATCACAGAAGCGCACGGACCGGACGTGTCGCCGGTTTGGAATCCTAAAACGGGAGCGCAGATTGCATGGGTCAGCGGGCGCTCCGGTTTGCCGCAGATTTACACGATGGCGTCGGACGGAACGAATCCACAGCGCATGACCGACACTGGATACGCGGTGTCGCCATCGTGGTCGCCGGACGGGCAGTGGCTTGCTTTTGCCTGGTCACGCAAGTACGGCCCCGGGATTCCCGGCGGGCAGGACATTTACATAATGGACGTTGCCAGCAAACAATGGTCGCAATTGACGCACGATTCTGGCACGAATGATTTTCCTTCGTGGTCGCCGGATGGACGGCACATCATCTTCCAATCCAATCGCACTGGTACAACCCAGATCTGGACCATGCTGGCCGATGGAACCCAGCAGCAACAGTTAACTCATACGGGTCAGAACTCCCAACCGAATTGGAGTTGGAAGTAAATTAAAGACTTGATTTACTACGGAGCCACAGAAGACACGGAGAAATCCTTTGGAGTGAAGCATGGGATTCCCTGCCTTCCCAGTTGAAATGGAAGTCCTATTTATTTCTTCCTCCGTGCTCCCCGTCGCTCCGTGGTGAAAAGAAGTTCGGCCATTATTAATGACGTTTCGGAGGAGATACGTGAAGAAAACTAAATGGATGCATACGACGCAGATCGTAGCGCTGTCCGTGCTCTTGTTGGTCGCTGGCTGCGGTAAGAAGAAGACCGCCGCGCCACCGCCGCCACCACCACCGCCGCCACCCGCGCCCACGGCGAACATCTCAGCCAATCCTGCCACAGTGAACGCGGGACAATCGACGACGCTCACCTGGCAAACTGAGAACGCGACCGACGTTTCCATCGACGGCATCGGCAAGGTGCAAGCTAACGGGTCACAAGCTGTGACGCCGACTGACTCGACTACGTATCGCCTGACTGCGACTGGTCCGGGCGGAACGCAGGAGGCGAGCACGCGCGTTACGGTGAGCCGTCCTGCGCCCGTCGTGCAGCAGGAAGCACCGCCCTCGATGACGGATCAGCAGTTGTTTGACAGCAACATCAAGGATGCATTCTTCGACTACGACAGCTACGAAATTCGTCCGCAGGACAACGCAACGCTGCAGGCGAATGCACAGTTCCTCAACCAGCATCCAAACTGGAAGGTGCTCATCGAGGGACACTGCGACGAGCGCGGATCGACGGAGTACAACATGGCTCTCGGCGATAGCCGCGCGCAATCAGCCAAGCAAGCGCTGATCTCGGCAGGCGTCGCCGCGAATCGTCTTACCACCACCAGCTTTGGCAAGGAGAAGCCGTTCTGCACCGAGTCGAACGAACAGTGCTGGCAGCAAAACCGCCGGGCCCATCTGGTGTTACAAGGACAGTAGGAGACAAAAGAGACGTTCGCCATTGGCGAACGTCTCTCTAGTAGGAACCAGGCTCACATGAAAACCAAATTCATTGCATTCATCGTTGGCGTCGGGCTGATGCTCCCAGCGGCCTTCGCCGCCAACAAAGATATGGTGGCGCTCCAGACGCAAGTGCAGGCCTTGCAGGACCAGCTCGCGCGTCTGCAGCAGTCGAATGACGAGCGCTTCGGCGCGATGCGCAGTCTGCTCGAGCAAAACACCGACACGCTGAACCGTCTCGCCAATTCGCTCGATGCCGTCTCGCATTCGCTGCAGACCACAACCACTGACCAGGGCAGCAAAGTCGATCAGGTTTCGGCACAGGTGCAATCGCTGCACGATTCGGTGGACGAGTTGAAGGCAAGATTGGCGAAGGTCAGCAAGCAGCTCGACGACATGGCAGCCGCGCAGCAGAACTTGCAAGCTCCTCCGCAAGCTGGTCAGCCGGGAGCGACATCACCGCAGCAGCCGCCACAGGCTGCCGCTCCGCCGCCGGATGTTCTGTATAACAATGCAGTCAGCGACTACAACGGCGCGAAGTATAACCTCGCTTCGCAAGAGTTCGGCGACTACATCAAGTACTACGGCAACACCGATCTGGCAGGAAACGCGCAGTACTACATTGCGGATATCGAATACAAGCAGGGTAACTATCAGCAGGCGGTCCAAGACTACGACAAGGTCATAGAGCAGTATCCCAGCGGCAATAAAGCAGCCGCCGCGCAGCTCAAGAAGGGATACGCCTACATCAATCTCGATCAACGCGATGCCGGCGTCCGCGAACTCCGCGCACTCATCGCACGGTATCCACGATCACTCGAAGCCCAACAAGCTCGGGACCGCTTACGCAGCCTGGGGGCCAGCACCACGGCCTCCAAGCCTTCTCCTACGCGGCGATAACCATCCTCCAAGGCATCCCAACCGCTCGCCGGCCCGCTCAGAGCCGTATAGTTCGTTAGCCGAACGTTCCCACTCCGTTGCCGACGTCGATTGATGGTGGAAATTCCCTGGGCAGGGAATTTTGCAGGGAAAATTTTCCCGTACAAAAAAATTTCGTGTTGAGACCAGCATAAACACAGGCGATTTGCATTTGACCAGGGAATTAGCAGCGAAGCAGCAGGGAATTCCGCAATTTCCTACCGAATGTCTGTCGTCAGCATGACTTAGGATCCCTCGCGCACAAGCAATGACACGCGAGAACCCTCGGCAGGGAAAAAAGCAGAGAATTCCGACCCTGACTGTAGAGTGGCATTCTCTGGCAGCCCAAGAGAAGGCTCTGAATGGTCGTCAAACATGCTGGACTAGGCCGGACTATCCGGCTTTCCAGGAGAAGCTAAGCCGACCGCTTGTTGCCGGTCGAGGTTTTGGTGGAATTTGCAGGTTGTGGACGAGTGGATCTCATCCCGATCAGCGGTCCGTGGTAGCTCAGTTCGCTCACTTGCTTCTCAGGCTTTGTGGTTGGCATCGATTCGATCCTTGAAAGAGGTGAGATGCTGAAGACTGTACCCGGGGCTACATCAGGGCGCTAGATTACTGAAGGAATACTCGGTTCGGCGGAGTCGTATGTAAATGGAAATGAAGGCTTTGCACGGAATCGCCTAGCCGCCTGATGAGCCCGAAAGCAAAAGGCAATTACTCTGGCAATGGCAATCCTTTATCTCGTCCACGTCGTCCACTTCTGTCCACGAATTTGCCAATCCGAGCCGCTATAGCTTTGCCCTACGATTTGCAAGTTGCTTGTTATCTTTTTGCTCTCTGCCACTCTCGGTAAGCCTCGCTGCGCGACACATCAAACTCTTTAGCTGCCTGCTTGAGAGCCGACTTTTCATCGAGAGCGTCGGCCGCCATCAACTCGCGAATACGATCAGAAACGGTGGCATGGGCGGTACGAGTCGGTTCTTCTGTGGGATTGCCCTCCACGACCACGGTGATCTCGCCTTTTACAGCTTCTCGCTTTCGCAAGTCACCTGCGATCTCGGCAACGCTTCCGCGAAGGAACTCCTCATGCACCTTGGTCTGTTCGCGCGCCAGCGCGATGCGGCGGTCGTTCCCGAACGTGTGTCCCAGATCGGCGAGCATCTCCATAATGCGATGAGGAGCTTCGTAGAAGACAAGCGTCTCGCGAGAGCTGCGCAAAGCTTCGAGTGCCGTGCGCCGCTGACCCGAACGCTGCGGAAGGAAGCCGATGAACCGGAACGCCTCGGTACTCAGTCCGCTGGCGACCAGAGCGGAAATCAACGCAGAAGGGCCCGGAACGACGATGATCTTCAGCCCTCGCTCCAGTGCTGCACGAATGACGCGCTCTCCGGGGTCGGAAATGCCGGGCGTGCCGGCGTCCGAAACTAGTGCGATCCGTGCACCGCCCTGGATTCTCTCGACCAGCTGCTGCGCTCGCGCAGCCTCGTTGTGTTCGTGATAGCTCTGCGTGGGTGTCTTGATTTCAAAGTGGTTCAGTAGCTTCTGCGTGTGGCGCGTGTCCTCGCAGGCAATTAAGTCGGCCTCACGCAGCACCCGCAGTGCCCGCAGCGTGATGTCTTCGAGATTTCCAATTGGGGTAGCCACAACGTAAAGGCCGGGAGCCAGCGGTGCGTCAGAGCTATCGTTGGAAGGCAAGGCGAATGCAGTTTAGCGTTTTCTACAACAGCTTTGCTATCGCGTCTGTGATCCTCGGCCATGCTGCCGATTCCGGATCGATCAGTTCATAATGTCCCAAAGCAGGAAGTTCGAGAAAGCTGATGTCCTCCCCTTTCGCCTTCTTCTCCTTCACGTATGCGCGGCTCATCTCCACTGGAACCGTACCATCCACCTCGCCATAGACAATGAGCTGTTTGCAGTGGATGTCCAGTTCGGCGGGAGACGCCTCACGGTAGTGCTCGGGAACGCGATCGGGAGGACCGCCTAGAAATTCAGCTACCGCGTCGTGACTGAGGTGCAGGTCCCAGGCGCGGCGCAGGTTCACAACTCCGGCCAGCGAGACGGCCGCGCTCATGGAATTATGGTGAGCGGCAAGGGCCAGTGCGAGTTGTCCTCCGGCGGAGTGTCCGATGACGAGAACGCGCTTGGCGTCGATTGGATACTTGCCCGCAAGCTGTCGGAGAAATTGGTAAGCCGCGCTGACATCCTCGAAACTGCCGGGCCAGCCTCCGCCCGGATTTCCCACGCGCCGATACTCGACATTGAAGGTGACGAATCCCGATTTGGTCAGTCCCGCGCAGAAAAAACCTGCATGCTGCAAATCGTAACGAGCGCGCCAGAAGCCACCGTGGATGAACATCGCTGCGGGGAACGGACCTCTGCCTTGCGGAAAGCGCAAATCGCCGAATTGGAACCTGTCATGGCCGTAGTTCAGGCGGGAGTTTGCGGGAGGCGGTGCGTCGGTTAGAACGTGTTCACTGTTCTGCATCGTTAGCCTACAAACATTTTGGCGCTTTCCGCGATTCCGAATACTCTAACAAGGGCGCTCGCCGAAGCTCCTCTACATGGGTTACCAAGCCGCAGAATTAACGCATTTTCTCGTCCAGCACGGCTACACCGTGATCTTCTTCTGGGTTCTGGCCGAACAGGCTGGCCTTCCGCTGCCTTCGGCGCCATTGCTGTTGACAGCCGGTGCATTGAGCGCGGAAGGGAAGATCAGCTTCCAGGTGCTGCTGGGACTCACCTTCTTCGGTGCATTCATCAGCGATCTGATGTGGTTCCAGCTCGGGCGCTCGCAAGGTGGACGCATGCTGAGCCTGCTTTGCCGCATCTCACTCGAGCCGGACTCGTGCGTGAAGAACACCGAAAATCTCTTCGTGCGACGCGGCGCGAGTTCGCTGCTTGTCTCGAAATTCCTTCCTGGACTGAATACAGTCGCGCAGCCGATGGCCGGCATCGTCCGGCTCTCCTGGCTCAGGTTCCTGGCGTACGACATCTGCGGGACGCTGTTCTGGGCGGGCACAGTTCTAATCGCAGGACGGCTGTTCCATCGTCAGGTAGAAGATGTGCTCGCGCTGCTCCGGCGCACCGGAGCCTCAATATTGGCTCTGGTCATCGTGGCCGCCATAACGTGGATTGCCTTCAAATACGTCCAGCGACGCCGGTTTATTCACAAACTCCGGGTGTCACGCATAAGTCCGGAGGAACTCAAAGAAGAGATCGATCGCGGTATTCCTGTTGTGATCGTAGACCTGCGCAATCAGGTCTCGTTAGGCGACGAGTCAATGCAAATTGCCGGCGCTATTCGACTCACTCCAGAGCAGATCGAGGATCGTCACGTCGAAATCCCACGCGATCGCGACATCATTCTCTATTGCACTTGACCAAACGAAGCGACCAGCGCCCGTGTGGCGCTGCAACTGAAAAAGCGAGGCATCACACGTGTGCGTCCGCTGCTCGGCGGACTGGATGACTGGGTGCAGCGTGGCTATCCAGTGGAGAAGATCGTGCTGGCGGAAACACACGCGTAACGACACTTTTACATTGGTATCAGGATCGCAGTAGTGGTTTTGGACGCCCTCACCTAAACCTGGATTGTTCATTGAGTTTTGACCGAGTGTCAGAATTGACCAGTATTCCTGAGGTTTTCTGAGGAATTCTCTGAAACAAAATCAACACTGCGTAACCCTTGTCATCCTGAGCGCCTCTTTTGCGCGAAGGACCTCCCGGAATGTTTCAGTCTCAAATGCACTCGCGAGGCTCTCCGGCCTATGACGCCGACTCATGCGAAGGAGCCACACTGAGGGCAAGTAAGACCCGACGCATAGCGGAAGATCCTTTTGCGCAAAGAGGCGCTTCAGGAGGACAGAGCTTGGGTTTTCGAGCAGCATCTTGCTACATCGTTAAAAATCCAGGTAACGTCGAGGGCCTTAATAAGAGCCCGAGCTGTAGAAATACTTAAACTGCTTTGCCAATCGGGCGCGCTCGCTCATCGCAAGAAGCGGTTCACCAGCCACAACACGAAGCTGAGCACGATGCTGAGAAGGATGCAGGTCGTGATCGGGAAGAACACGGCAGTGTGTTTTCCCCGGTAGCTAATGTCGCCTGGCAGGCGTCCGAGCGGCACGTTCGCCCGGCCGGCCAGCAGGACGATCACTCCGATCAGGATCAGCAATCCTCCAGCGCCAATGAGCAGCTTACCAAGCGAGTTCACCGCTTCATTCTACCGAGACTGCAGGTGAGTCACAGATTGTGACCTGCTCAACCTGTGAATTGTGCAGTGTTCCCCTCCTGCAATGATCCGGCTGCTCGGGCTTTTTAGTGGTTAGGACAACGTCGATGCGTCCCAATGTTTTCTAACCAATCGAATCCGCGCAATGCATCAATTCTGGTCTCGGATGAGAGGAGTGTCGAATGAAGGTCTGCGACGTAATGACCACTGAGGTGGAAACCGTTCAGATGAATAGCACACTGGAAGAAGCAGCTTCGATCATGAAGGTTGAGAACGTAGGAGCAGTGCCGGTCGTCGACGAAGATGACGATCTGGTGGGCATCCTCACAGATCGCGATATTGTGGTTCGCTGTGTTGCCGATGGGAAGAATCCGGCAGAAACGAATGTAGAGGACGTGTTAAGTCACGAGCTTGAGACCATCGAGCCAGACGCAGATATCGAAGAAGCAGCTAGATTGATGGCCGATAAACAAATCCGCCGCCTTCCTGTATGTGAGGATGGGGACCTGGTAGGCATGCTCTCGATCGGAGATCTTGCTGTAAAGACACCCCGAGTAGATGCTTCGGCTGAGGCTCTCCGCGAGATTTCCGTCGGCGTGAAAGGCGAAAGTGCTGCGATGCCGATGCCTCGTGCGCGCAGTCGGCGCATGGCCCAGATGAACGAATCCGCGCATGAAGGCGGCTCACGTGCAGCTCATGTGGCTGCGGCGGAATTCAATGATGACGAGGACGTCGACTTAGAATTCTCCGACGAAAAGGACCTGGAGGTTTCCGGCTCGCATGAACGCCACTCAAACCGCCATCATCAGGCATCGCAAGAGGCTAAAGGGTCCGGCAATACGAAAAAGAAACTCCACCCGATATCTGAAGGCGAACCGCAGCAGAATCTGGGGGTGCTTGGCCAAAAGAAGAGAGGACAGGGAATCAGCAGCCGCGACGCTGATGAGGAGTTGAAGCGTAATAATCGTGTGGTTTCAATTCGGGAAGACGCTCAGGCAGGACGGCGCCGCCGGCAGCGAAAGACTGGATGAATTCGTGGAAGTTGCAAGCCGCAGCCCGATTGAGAGGGCCAGCTTTTGAGCGGGCCCTTTTGAAGGAAGATCTCAACTCTTCGTAATCCTGTCATCCTGAGCGCCTCTGTTCCGCGAAGGACCTCCGGGAATGCTTCAGCCTCATATCCTTCGCGCAAAGGATGCGCTTCAGGATGACAGATCTTGGTTTCCAGCCGAATCATCCCATACCTATCAATAATCCAGATGAAATCCCGCCGTCTCAAACCAAATCTGCACTTCCATAATTTTCTACATCCTTGTGAAGCCGTTCTTTCTCCAAGCCTCAAGGCAAACGTTCGGCCCTTAAACTCTGAGCTCCACCACTGTGGCTCCCGCTCCGCCTTCATTCTGCGGTGGCTCGCTAACCATCGCGACATGCGGATGCGATTTTAGAAACTGTCGCAATGCCTTACGTAAAATGCCGAGACCGCTGCCGTGAACAACTCGGACTCGCGGCATGCCGGCGAGAAAGGCGCGATCTACAAACTTCTCAACCTCACGCGTAGCATCATCGACGGTCTGGCCGATGACGTTGATTTCGGTCGGTACCGTCAGATCGTCTTCTTCATTCTTGAGCGATACTGAAATTCCTCGCGCGCGTGCTGCGGCGACAGGCGATACGGCGTGATCAGCCGCCGCGGATCTGACGACGGTTGCAATATCAGCCTTGGGAACGCGCATCTTCATGATGCCGGCTTCAACTTCAAAAGTGCTTTCGTCGATCTTGCGCCTCACTAGCGCATCCCGCCCCAGCGACTTCAAGCGAACGACATCGCCTTCAGCCACATGCTTCACCTCGCCTGGACGCGCGTTGGGGTCGCCGCGATCTGCGCCGGTGCGATGCGCAACGACGGTCGAGTCGAACTGCTCTTTGAATTCGCGGCGCAGGCGAGCGACACGGCGCTCAGACTCTTTTGAGAGTTTCTGCGCAGCAGCCCGATCCTCCAGTGCGTTGATGATTTCGCGTATCTGGTACTCGAAGTCGCGCAGCAAGCCCTCTAGCTTCTTTTCCAGGTCGCGTACCTGCTGGCGCTGCTCCTTCATGCCTTCGAGATCGAGACGGCTCTTTTCCCGCGCGACCTCCTGCTCGCGTCGGCGCAAGTCGCTCCGTTCTTTCTCGACAGTCTCGAGCTGCTGATGGAGCTGATCGAGGAAGCGCGCGATGTCCTGCGTTTGTCCCGCGAGCCGCTGGCGAGCAGCCGCGATGATCTGCGAGTTGAGTCCGAGTCGCTGCGCGATGTTGATGCCCGCCGAAGCTCCTGGCACGCCAACCTTCAGTTCATATGTGGGTTGCAGCGTTTTTTCATCAAAACCGACTGCGGCATTCACCACGCCGGGAGTATTGGTTGCATAAACTTTGAGTGCAGTGTGGTGAGTGGAGATAATGCTGGTCGCACCAAGGTCGAGAAAATGTTTCGCGATTGCGACAGCGAGCGCAGCGCCTTCCTCGGGATCAGTGGCAGAGCCGAGTTCGTCCAGCAGCACAAACGAACGCGACGTTGCAGCCTTCGAAATGAAATCGATATTGCTGACGTGCGCGGAAAACGTGGAAAGATTCTGCTCGATGGACTGGTAGTCACCAATGTCAGCGAACACCGAATCGAAAACTGGCAGCTCGGCGCTCTCTGAGGGAACCGGCATTCCCGATTGCACCATAAGCGCCAGTAAGCCCATTGTCTTTAAGGCCACAGTTTTTCCGCCGGTATTCGGCCCGCTGATGATGAGCTGACGGCTTTCCTCTGCAAGCTCAAGCGAAATAGGAACTACACGACCGCCGTGGTCGCGCAGATTGCGTTCCAAAACAGGATGGCGCGCATTCACCACTCGAAGGTGATTCCCGCTATGGATATCCTGTCCTCCGACTCCACTCTGTCCACCCTGTCCACTAATCCGCGGCCGCACGCAGTGGTAATCACGACCAAATCGCGCTTTGGCAAACTGCAGCTCGATTTCTGCCAGAACATCAAGTGAGATTTCCAGCGCAGGCGCATGCTCACCGATGCGTGCAGTCATATCCAGCAGAATGCGATGAATTTCAACATTCTCTTCTTCCAGAAGGCGCACGAGTTCGTTGTTCTGCTCGATGGTTTCGAGAGGCTCCACGAACACCGTTTGTCCGCTGGAACTCGCACCGTGCACGACGCCGTTGACGCGCCGCTTCTGCTCGGCTTTGACAGGAATAACGAACCGTTCACCGCGGATAGTAATGAGTTCATCCTGCGTGGCTCCCCCTTCGGCGAGGTGCCGCAGGTAACTGCGGAGCGAACTCTGAATTTCGCGCTTCTGCCGCTCGATTTCCCGGCGCAAGCGCGCCAGCTCCGGCGACGCACGGTCATCGAGAGTACCGTCGGGCAGAATCTTGCCGTGAAAGAAACGAAGCAGCAGCGTGAAATCGGCGAGCGCTAGGGAGAGTTCGCGAATTCCGGGCCATCCGCCTTCGAGTGAAGCTGGAGGCTCAAGTGCGATTGCCCGCCATTCGTCAGCGCGATCGGCAATTGAGAGAACTTCGCGCAGTTCGAGGATTTCAAGCGCTGCTCCTGCGATTTGAGCCTTTTTCAGAAGCTCGCGGCAGTCGGTGAGCCCATGAAAATCGAATCCACCGCCAGTTTCGAGGAATTTGCGAACTTCATCCGTGAGTAGCTGCTGATGGAGAATCCAGTCGGTGTCATCGCGAGGCCCGAGCTCCGTGACTCGACGGCGGCCCAAGTCGGAGCCGCAGTAGGCGAGCAGCATCTCGCGCACGCGATCGAACTCCAGCAGTCGCAGGCTCCAGGTCGGGCACATAGGTCAATGCTAGGGCGTTTGTAGTGTTGGTGTAAATCGAGGTACGCATCACGCACGATTCTTACTCGTACTCTTGAACTTGATCTTGGGGATGCTCTCAATGGTTGTCATCCTGAAGGCCCGCTTTTGGCCGAAGGATCTCCCGCAATGCTTCAGCGTGAAATGCTCCAGCTCGGCTCTCACCAAAAAAACCTACGTCTGGGCCAAGAGCCTGGAAATTGCAGTTCAGGCTGAAGCATTCCGGGAGATCCTTCGCGCAAAAGATGCGCTTCAGGATGACAAACGTGTACGGGTGGGCGAAGTACGATGAATAATCGAGTAGATGTCTACTCTGCTCCCAGCACAGGTTCAAAGAGCAGCAGCGAGACGATCGTGAACACGATGTCATAAACAGCGAGAAGTTTGATCCAGTTCGTGGGATCAGTATCGCCAGTCAAGATATCCGTGGTCGCCAGCACCATTCCGATCAGCGCTGGAAGCGAAATCGGAAAAAGGATGAGAGGGAGCATCAATTCGCGATTTCGAGTTCTGATCGACAAGGCTGAGAAGAAGGTTCCATTTACCACCAATGCCCAGGTGCCAAGCGCAGCTACAAACACGAGTTCCACTCCTGAGCCGATGACGCGCAGGTTGTAAAACACCATGAATACGGGCGCGATCAAAATCTCAATGACAGCAACGAAGATGAAGTTCGCGATTACTTTCGCCAAAAAAAGCGCATTCGGAGGAGCAGGCGCGAGTCGTAGAGCATCGAGCACACTGTTGTGCAGTTCGCGTGACCAGCTTTGATTCAGCGCCATAACGGTTGCAAACAAGAGTGCGATCCAGGCAATGCCTCCGGCGATTACGCGCGATTCCTCCGCGAGCGGATCAAAAGAGAACGCGAATACAACCACCACAAGCAGCGCGAAAAAAAGCATCGAGTTGCTCGCATCTTTCGAGCGCCACTCCAGGCGCAAGTCCTTACGAAGGTGCAAAGCGACGGTGCGCGCCAGATTCACCGCGTACCTCGAAGAGACTCCGCATCTGCGGAGCGCGCAGACCGGCGCACCACCTCACGCTTCACGATGGTGCCGGCATGCATGGTGATCCATTCGTCGGCTACTTCGGTGAGCGCTTCGAGTTGATGCGTAATAACAATCAGGGTCGTTCCACGGTCGCGTAGTGACCCGAGCAAGGCAGACATCGTCGATATAGACCTGCTGTCGACATTCGAGAAAGGCTCATCGAGCAGGAGAAGATCGGGAGACGAAAGCATTGCGCGTGCGAGGGCTAACCGTTGTTTCATGCCTTGCGAGTATTGCCCTACCCGACGTCTGTGATCGACGCTGGCCAGTCCCACTCGATCGAGGAGTTCATCGATTGGAAACCTAGAACTTGAGCCATACAAACCGCGGAAGTAAGAGAGATTTTCCCGCGCCGTAAGTTCTTCGTAGAGGAGCGTCGCATGAGCCATGAAACCAATGCGGCCGCTCACCTGGCGCAGATCGCGGTTTCCAAGCACGGTCAGGCTGCCGCGAGTCGGGCGCGCAAGGCCGGCGATCATGCGAAGCAGCGTCGTTTTGCCCGCGCCATTTTCGCCTAGCAGTCCGTAAAGCCGTGCGCGCGGGAGTGTTGCGCTGACATCATGCAAGGCCGCAAAGCGTCCGAAAAGCTTGCTTACAGCCTCGAGAACGACTGCTGGTTCAGAATGGGAATGATCTTCGCAATGGACAGGAGAATCACTCAAGCGTCAGTTGGAACTCTGCGATGCCGGCTTTGCTTCAGCTTGGGTCATCGTACCTGATTGATTCGCTGCCGGAGCGTACTTCGATGCGCACTTGGCCTGTATCTGCTGCGCGTGAAAGACGCCATCGTTGCCGTAGGAGCCTTCGACAAGCGCCTGGGCATTGTCCTTGAATGTGTCAGGAGGCGGCTCGGTGCCGCGGTAGGCAACCTGCAGCTTGAGCCCTTGCTCATCGATCTGGAAGTCGGCGCCGGCGCCTTTGCGGTGAATGGTGCCCGGCACCACTTGTCCGGCGACGCGCAGACGCTTGCCATGCGCCTGGCCAGCCATACCTTGCAATTCCTTGATCGTCACGTAGTAGCTCTTGCTCTGCTGAATACCGGTAAACGCCAAATACGAAAGAGCGCCGACGATGACGGCAATGGCTATTCCAAAACGGAGATATCTACCAGCAGAAGGCACGAATTAAAGAGTATTCCGGCTGCTCGGGCGGGTCAAGAAAATCGGAGAATTGCCTGGATGTTTTCTGATGACGGAGAGGCACTTACAACGCGTTCACGCTGACGACAGGATTCAACGAGCAGATAGACACTGTCAGCCTGAGGCCCTTTGGCCAAAGCACCTCCGGAAGCCTCGAACTCAAACCGTTTCCGGGCTCTTGGCAAATAACGTGAGTTCTTTTGTTGAGAGCCAGGACAGAGCATTTAAGGTCCAAGCATTGCCGGAGATCTTTCGCGCAAAAGAAGCGCTTCAGGGTGACAAATCATAGAGGATCCGCAAGACGTAAACTGATGAACTCTAAAAACGCAGACACAAAATAACTGGAGAGGAACCACCGAGATTACCGCTGCGCGCGCTGCTCACCCGGGCAGCGCGCACCTTCTGCTGCTCTCGCTAACATCCCTGTGATGCCTTTGTTGTGATAATACTTTGAGGTAAGTTCAGGAAAGTCCCATCGCAATTTCCTCTGGCCGAGGTTCCCCGGTTTTTGTGTGTATTAACTTGACGAGGTCGAGGTCCTGTGACCAACGGGGATCCCCAAAGCGTAGTGTGCCAACCCGGGCAGCTTGCTCCCACAAGCGGCGTTTATCTGGTTAAACATCTGAATCAGCATCGTGCTGTGCACGAGGTGCTGATCATCCGTGGCGAGGAGTTTCCTCTTTGTCGAACTTGCCGAGCCTCGGTCCGATTCCGTCTGCAGCGCGAGATCGATCATGTGCACCACGACTGGGACCTGGCGGGACCGACGGAAAGTTCACTCTCGGAACAGCTTCCCGACTTTGAAAGCGTGCGGGCATATCGCCGCGTTGAGGTTGATCTCCCGATCACGGTTGAATGCCGTCATCTGAAGAAGTCGTTCACGGTCCCAGGTCACACAACCAACCTGAGCGAAGGCGGCATGGGTGCGTTGATCAGCGAGCGATTCACCGACGAGAAACGAAGCCTTACCATCCGCCTGCCCGGACTACATTCACGAAAGGACATTCAGGTAAGCGCTCGCTTGCGGTACAGAAAGGGAATGCGTCACGGTTTCGAATTCATGCGCGTATCGAGCGCGGACCGCGATGCTATTCGCGAACTCTGCACTCATTCGCTGTCCTAAGAATTCTAAGATCGAAAATCAAAATCCTCCGAGATGTGAGGCATCGCCTGATCTAGATGAAACCTAACCTTGTGCCCGCAAAACCTGCATTCGGGCAGCACTTCGCCTCGGAGGAACAGAGCTTGTACCACCTGTGAAGGGCAACTGCGGTGGATCACATCGTAAATTCCTGATTCGGGAACTCTGTCTCCAGCCTTAAAACTTTCCCGAGCAGGTTTTCGTGCAACGTTCATCTTGTGCTCTCCCAAGGCGCAGCGCTAGAAGGTGCAGATCAACTGCCAAAGTACTAACCAGCAGTTCTGGATAGCAGTACTGAGATCAACCAGTTGCGAGCAATGAAGAAGGTTGCCTCGCGATTGCCGGTAAGATTTACGCGATCAAGGCTGAAGGCGGATCAGCACGGGCCTTTGTCGATGCAATGAGGAATTCTGTAAATTAGATCTCTTATGCTCGACCTCAATTACGTTCGTGAGCACCTGCCCGAAGTGGAAGAAAAACTGCGACAGCGGGGGATGAATCCGCAGGAGCTGCTTGGCGGCTTTCGCGATCTCGATGGGCGCCGCCGCCAGGCGATCACCGCTGCTGAGACTCTGAAGGCTGAGCGCAACAAGAAGTCAGAGGAAGTCGGGCGCCGCAAGAGAGCTGGCGAAGATGCCGCCGCGCTCATGGAAGAAACCAAATCCTTGCGCGAAGAAGGAGAGCGCCAGGAGAAGCTGGCAGCGCAGCTTGAGGAGGAACTGCGCGCGGTGATGTCGCAAATTCCAAATTTGCCGCACTCCAGCGTGCCGGTCGGGCGCAGTGAGCATGAGAACGTCGAAGTCCGCCGTTGGGGCCAGCCGCCAAAGTTTAGCTTTCAACCAAAGCCACATTGGGAATTAGGCGAGCAGCTCGGAGTACTGGATCTGGAGCGCGCCTCCAAGCTCTCCGGCGCACGTTTTGCAGTCTACTGGGATCAAGGCGCGAAGCTGGAGCGCGCACTCGCCAACTTTATGCTCGACGTCCACACGCGCGAGCATGGGTACACAGAGGTGTTGCCGCCGTATATGGTGAACTCCGCGTCAATGTATGGCACCGGACAGCTACCGAAGTTTGCCGGCGATCTGTTCCGCATTCAGGATCACGATCTTTGGTTGATTCCCACGGCTGAAGTTCCCCTCACAAATCTCCTTCGCGACGAAACGCTGGACGAAAGTAAGCTTCCCATTTCCGTAACAGGTTATACGCCTTGTTTTCGCAGCGAGGCCGGATCTTACGGCAAGGACGTGCGTGGCATCATCCGCCAACACCAGTTCCAGAAAGTTGAGTTGGTGAAATTTGCGCACCCGGAGCGTTCATACGAAGATCACGAGCAGCTTACGCGCGACGCAGAAGTGATCCTGCAGCGCCTAAATTTGCACTATCGAGTGATCACACTGTGTACGGGCGACATGGGATTCGGCTCGGCTAAGACCTATGACATCGAGGTGTGGCTGCCGGGACAAAACCTTTTTCGCGAAATTTCATCGTGTTCGAATTTCGAGAGCTTCCAGGCTCGGCGGGCAAACATTCGCTTCCGCTCAGCGGCAAAAAAGAAAACAGAATTCGTCCACACTATCAACGGGAGCGGACTCGCAGTCGGGCGCACCTGGTTGGCGATCCTCGAAAATTACCAGCAGGCGGATGGTAGCGTTGTGGTGCCGGAGGCTCTGCGTCCTTATATGGGGACTGAAACGATTTGTCGCCGTCCCCGTTAACATAGCTTCCCGGTACCGAAGGGTGTAGCCCGGCCAGCTCTGATGTGTTTCGTACGAAGAAATCTATCGTGTTCATTTGTGGACACCCACTCTCGCTGTCGCGAAAAATCGTCAATGGCTTCGGCTGCCAAGCTGTTGAATTTGCGCGCAGAGGCTTCGGTATAGGGATTGCAGTTAGCTCGTAGGCTCGGGACATGATTTTGCGCTAGAGGCAGCAGGATGGAGAGGCATCGACAACGGGTTCGCTGGCCTATTATCGAGCACGTCATTGCTGATCTGCGTTATGCCCTTCGTGGAATGTACCGCACGCCCGGCTTCTACACCATATCTGTTCTCATGTTGGCGTTGGGGATTGGTATTAACGCGGCGATCTTCAGCGTTTTCTATCATGTTCTGCTGGAGCCGTTGCCCGTTCCTGATTCGGGAAGGCTGTATGAAGTGTCATCGCATGCAGCATCTTTAGGCGATGCGCGGCGCGCCTCCTCTGGCCCTGACTTCCGCGACTATCGCGATCAGAACACGGTGTTCTCTGGAGTAGCGGCGCTCATCCCCAGCTTTACCGAGCCATGGACGGGTGATGGGGCGCCGCGCGTCGTTATCTGTACTAGTCCTACGCCACAGTTCTTTAGCGTTATGGGCATTCGTCCTCTTTTGGGACGGCTCTATACAGCACAGGAATATGCAACCCTCGACACCAATGCGCTTCTGATCTCGGAAAAGTTCTGGAAAGAGCAACTCGGCAGTGACCCGCACGTGATCGGGCGGACGATCCGAATCGGAGGCGCTTCGCAGACTATTGTCGGCGTCCTTCCATCGATGCCTGATCTCTTCCCGAATACTGATCTTTGGCTAACGCTGACAACAGAACCGAGCTGGCCATTCATGAATTGGCGAGCCAACAAATTCCTTGATGTCATCGGACGGCTCAAGCCCGGAGTCACTCGGAGCGTTGCCGAACAGCAGCTCACGGCGATTTTGCGCCGGGCGGAAGGCGAACCGAATGACGTGCAGGTGCAGTTGACGCCGTTGAAGGACTTTATCGTTGGACCAGTCACTCGTCAGCTCGGCATCATCATGGCGGCGGTCGTCGTGGTTCTTCTTGTGACGTGCCTGAATGTGGCTGCGCTTCTGCTGTCCCGCGCTGTGAAGCGCACGCCGGAACTGGCGATAAGGCTCGGACTCGGCGCGAGTCGCGGCAGAATTCGCCAGCAGCTTCTGGTAGAAGGCTTGCTGTTGAGTGCAATCGGTGGAGCGCTTGGGATTGTTCTCGCATCAACGACCGTTGGCCTTGTACGCCAGATTCCCGGTTTGGCACTTCCGCGAGTCGAAGGACTACATCTGAATCAGGCGGCCCTGTGGGCAAGCGTTGCGGTAGTAGGACTGACCAGCATCGCCTTTGCTGTGCTGCCTGCGAGCGTATTGTCGGGAATCGATATCTCCGCAGGTCTACACGGTGGACGCACAGAGACCGGCAGGACTCAGCGCCGGCCCTTTTCGGCACTCATCGTTGCTGAAGTCGCGTGCGCGGTAGTACTCACCGTGTGCGCGGGACTGCTCGTGCGCAGCTTCGTTCGCGTTCAGCAGGTCGACCTGGGATTTCAGCCAACTCGTGTAGTAACCGCTTATCTCCGCACAACCTATTTTGGTCCGGAAGGATATCCGTTCTGGAAGAGCGTTCTTGAAGCAACAGCTAACTTACCAGGCGCAAGCGTTGCTGCGGTCTCCGACTGCATGCCTGGCTCACGCGCTATGGGAGCCTCGCTACTGTTCGATGACCGTCCGAACGATTCAGCCCACGCTCCGCACACTGAAGGCTGCTGGATTAGCGCCGACTACTTTCGCGCTCTCGGCTCCGCACTTCTGCGCGGGCGCTTCTTCACCGACCACGATGACAACAGCTCACGACCAGTGGTGATTATCAACGGCGATGCCGCCCGCGAGTTCTTCCCTAATGAGGATCCTATCGGCAAGCGAATCGCTGTGAACTACCTCGCGCTGGGCAGCCGCAACAATCGTCCTCCGCCCTTGCGAGAAATTGTCGGAGTCGTAGCCAATATCCGGCAACGAGCACTCGACCTGCCTAGTGAGCCGGCCATCTATGTCCCCTATACGCAGGACGACACAACGCACGTGCTTGCGTCCATGAACCTATTTGTGCGCAGCGCCGGCGGAAATCCTACAGTGCTTATCGACAGCATCCGGTCGAAGATACAGACGATGTATCCGAACCAGCCGGTGGAGAGAGTCACGGTGATGAGGGATGTGGTGTCGCACTCGCTTGCCCGGCGCACCTACAGTGTGGGCCTCATGAGTTCGTTTGCTGGACTGGCGCTGATTCTCTGCGCTCTGGGTATTTATGGAGTCGTGTCTTACGTTACACTGCAGCGAACGCGCGAGTTCGGAATCCGTATGGCGCTCGGGGCGAGCCGTGCAGAGATTCTACGCAATGTGCTGCGTACTGGAGGTTCTCTGGTAGTTATCGGTGCGGCAATCGGTTTTTGTCTGTCACTCTTCGCGACACGCGGTCTTGCTCAGCTTTTGTTTGAGACGCGTCCCTTCGATCCTGTGATCTTTCTCTCCTCCGTGCTTCTGCTCGGAATGATCGGCCTCTTCGCATGCCTCCTGCCAGGACTGCGCGCTGCTCAGGTCGATCCACGTGTTGCCTTGAATAGCGAATAACCAAACCGGACGCCAGAGCGAATTCGGATTTCCGCGTTGCATCCCGGTTCTCATCAGATGGCTGCCAAAAATTAAGTGGATGGCCTTTAAGAGGTCCAGAAACCTTCTTTGTCGTATTCCCGAATGGCTTGCAATTCTTTTTCGCTGGGGGAAGGCGTTGCCGTTACGTCATCGCTCACGCGCAGCTCCCAGCCTGTTGAAGCGACTACGTCTTCAACCGTAATCCCTGGATGATACGAATGGAGGTAGGCCTGAGCATCTTCTCCGAAGCGCAGAACTGCTTTTGTAGTGATGATTGCTGCCGGCCCACCGCGCGGCAGACCGCGCCGTCTGCGGTAGCCCGGTCCATCGCCATTTCCCGGACTGGTAATGTAGGACACACGTTCCGGCAGACGCTGGCGCGTGTGGTCGATCATCGCTACAAACCGATGTGCGAGTGAGGCGATGTCGCATGCTCCTCCCGATCCGGGAAGACGAATCGTGCCATTTGGACCTGCTACTTGCGTGGAATTGAGGTTCCCGAAACGGTCCACCTCGGCGGCACCGAGAAAACCGAGATCGACTCGTCCTGCCTGCAGCAGGCTCATCACTCCTATCATGTCGAGGCATTGCGTCGCCCCCAGTAGGTTGGGCGGGTCGGCCATGGTGTAGATAAGCTCCGAAGCCGGCGTGCTGCGAATGACTCCATTCTCAAATAGGCCGATGCAACTCGGAGCGTGCGTCCGCTTAGCAACTACGAAGGCGATCAGCGGCAGGCGCATGCCAACAAAGACAACTTCGCCGTCGCGAATTTCGCGGGCGGCAGCAGCCACCATGAGTTCGCCGTGCGTGTAGCTCATTTTGAGGTGAAGACCGCTGGACGTTTCTCGATGTAAGCGCTCAGCCCTTCTTTGGCGTCATCGCTCTCGAAT
The DNA here is from genome assembly GCA_964476905.1 of uncultured Terriglobales bacterium. Lineage (GTDB taxonomy): Bacteria > Acidobacteriota > Terriglobia > Terriglobales > Acidobacteriaceae > Gp1-AA112. Next base: position 4,189 of record CAYZHX010000038.1, on the reverse strand, counting down.
AGAAGCTGCTGGTTCTCGCGCTCCAGCGCGAGGCCGGACTCAATGGGAATTTCCCATCCGCTTTGTACTGCGCGCTTGATGCGTCCCACGGCGAGCGCCGCTTTGTTTGGCGGACAGAACTGGCGCGCATATTCGAGCACCGCAGTCATAAAGTTCTCGCGCTCGAAGACGTCGTTCACGATGCCAAGGTCCTTTGCTTCAGAGAAGGCGAAAGTCTTGCCCAACGCCATCAGTTCAATCGCTTTTGATTTGCCGATTGCTCTGGATAAGCGCTGCGTCCCTCCGGTTCCGGGAAGCACACCGAGGTTCACCTCGGGAAGCCCGATCTTGCCTGCATCTTTTCGGGCGATGCGGATGTCTGCGGCTAGGGCAATCTCGAGACCGCCTCCGACACAGTGTCCGTTAATGGCAGCGATAACCAATTTGGGAGTGTGTTCCAGTCGAAGCAGCGTCTCGTTTGCATGAAGGCAGAAGTAATACTTGTACGTGGGATCGACGGTGCTGAGCATATTAATGTTCGCACCGGCCGAGAAGAACTTCTCGCCTGCGCCCGTGAGCACGATCACGTAGACGTCTTTGTCCATACGAGCGCGCAAAATCGCGTCGTCGAGCTGCAAGTTCATTTCGTAGGTGTACGTATTCGCTGGAGGATCGCTCAGCTCAAGGACGGCAACGCCTGCATCTGTGCGGTAGTTGATCAGCGTCTTCTGCGCAGATTCGGTAATGGTGGACATAAGTCCCTCTCTCAGATGGTGCGCGAACCTTGCATTGTAACTTGCGTATTCGCGAGGGTAATCCACAGCAATCTGCAAACGGTTGGGCATCTCGCGCCCGGTGCGTCGCTTCCTACCGAGTTTGATCCCTGAACTCAGGACGAGGAGCCATCATGCCCGCATTTACTCAGGACGTTGAAGAGATTCGCAAGCGAGCGATGCAGAAGATCGAAGACGGAGCCGTTACCCAGGCTTATAAGGGCGACGTGAAACGGACGGTCGAGATTTTGAACGAAGCCTTGGCGACGGAGATTGTTTGCGTTCTGCGGTACATGCACCATTACTTCATGGCCACCGGCGTACATGGCATGTCCGTACGCGATGAGTTCAAGGAGCATGCCGACGCCGAGCGCGAGCATGCCGATGCCATTGCCGATCGCATCCAGCAGCTCGGCGGCAAGCCGGATTTCAATCCGAAGTCGCTTCTTGAGCGTTCCGCGTCGCAGTACGTCGAAGGCAGTGATCTAGCCGAGATGATCAGAGAAGACCTCATCGCTGAGCGCGTCGTGATCGAGGTCTATAGCGATATGATCCGCTACTTCGGTGACAACGATCCAACCACACGAATTCTCCTCGAGCGAATTCTGCGAGACGAAGAAGAACACGCCAGTGATTTGAGCGATCTGCTGTACGTGATAAATCCGCGTACGGGCGAAACAGAAGGCCAGGATCCAGGAACGAAGCCTCTCAGCATGAGCGGCAAAGAAGACAAGACTAAGAAACCGGCGGCGTAAGCAGGAGCCACACGCGAATCGGGAATCCCTGTTGTCGGGTCCTATACACTGAGAGCAATGCTTGCGGGTCAGTGAACCAGACACCTCTCCGCGCACGATAGCCAGATCCCATCAGGGAAGATGTTGAAAGTTACTTCACTCTTACCGTCGCCAGCTTCGCATCGAAATTAAACTCAACGGCTTCGCTGCTCTGCTGAGCGGCCGGAGCGTACTTCCATTTCTTGACTGCGGTGCTGGCAAATTCAGCGAGCATGGGATTTCCGCCATCGATTTTTGTGCCCTTCACCGTCCCGTCAGCTGCAACCAGCGCGCTAACGCGCACAGTTCCGCCGATCCCCATCTTCTTCAGCATTACGGGATATTCCGGAAGCTGCTCGCGTACCACCTGGCGCGCGGAACCTTCGGCCAAACCTGTAGAACACAGCGCCAGAGCGACCGCTACGATGCGAGTTACGTTTGCCACAGGACTCTCCCTTGGTTATGGAGGCAAGCGTATGTCGGATGTGACCAAGGGGCAATGTACCGCGGTAATCTGTCTGACCGGGCAATCGTAACCAGTCGAATGACAGCAAGGTATCAGAGCAGAGAGCCTGCATGTTTCCTGCACGTTAGAGCGATTCGCGAAAACGTGAGGAATCGACCAAGGCAGAATCGAGAGTAACGTCTGGCTCAGGCCGCTTTGATATCACGCAAACTCCGCACATGGTCGTGCGCTGCAGCAATGCTGGTGAGGTGGCGACGAATCAGCACCGCGATATTTTGCGGAAGACCTGAATCATGCAAAACCTTTTCAAACGTTTCCTTGGCGGTGTCCTCACCGGACTCGACGCTGGCAAGAATCGTGGCGTCGCCTCCGCCGAGTTCCGATTTGAAATCGATCCATGCACGTCGGATTGCCTCTGCAGCGCTGCCCGAAGCGTCCGGATCGGCTTTACCTAGCCGTATCATTTCCTGCTCCAGCTCTCCTGCAAAGCCAGCGCGAGCGAGGCTCTGCTCGTTGAAAAATTCGCGCAGATGAGAGTCGGTGACGTGATCGGCCGCGTCACGATAACCGTTCTGCCCGTCGCGGCAAGTATCGACGAGTTCTTGCAGCAACTTAATTGTGGCGACATTCTCCATGTCTTTGTCTTTGAGATGACGATCGCAGCCAAAAGTTTGTCGGAGAGAGCTGCGGCAATTCCGCTGAGTTGCAGGGAGTCGCACTATTGCGTCGTCTTTCCCGTCATCTTGCGAATCAAGTGCGCTTCTTGTTCGCGGTATGGTTCCCCGGAGGCGTCGAAAATGTCGTGAAACCACACCGGCGGCGGCTTGAAGATGTATGGATGTTGCCAGGACTCCCACGGATAAAATGTCTGGGTTTTTCCCGCTACGAATCCCCAGTTGATGGCGCCGACGTGGTGAGCTTTGGCAATGGGCAGAATCGTGTCGAAAGTGCTACCGGCCGAGCGCGCCATGTACTCGGTGCAAATGATTGGACGATGGTAGCGTTCGAGCCAGACCACATGCTTCTCAAAGCTCTCTGGCCAGCCGTAGTTGTGAAACGTGATCACGTCAGAAAGATCGAGTTGCACGCGCTCCATCGGCGTGAGTTTTTCCGGAGCAGACCAGTCGCCGTCCCACACCCCGCTGGTGAGAGGTTGGGTTGCGCCCGCCGCTCTGGCCCATGCATACACTTGGGGGAGGAGAGCCAGCACGAGTTCTTGCTTGTTCTTCGGTTCTAATTCGGAATAAGGCGGACCATTCGTGTTGTTTGGCTCATTCCAGAGATCCCAGGCGAGCACGCGGCGATCGTTCGCAAACGCATGCACAACGCCCTTCACATAGGCCTCGAGTTGTGGATATTGCGCCGAATCACGCAAAGCTGCGGCCCCGGGACTCTGCACCCATCCGGAATTGTGAATCCCAGGAATAGGTGGGCGCTGCGGACCCAGTTTGGGATAAGGATCCCACACCGAATCGAAGAGGACGAGCATTGGCCGAATGTGGTGCTTGTCAGCGATGTCGAGAAAGGTATTGATTCGCTGAGTAAACCCCTGCGCATCCTGCTTCCAAACGAGGTCGTGCAGAAAAACGCGCATGGTGTTCATGCCGAGCGACTCTGCCCAGCCTAGCTCTTTGTCGATTTGCTGCGGATCGAAGGTTTCAGCTTGCCACATCTCGAGTTGGTTGATGGCGTCAGCAGGAATGTAGTCACTGCCAACAAGCCAGGGTTGCTGCTGATACCAGCTATTGGCCTTTTGCTCAGTCCAGCGATCGGCTGGCGGCGTAATCGTTTGGGCGCTGACAAGACCGGACGCTGAAACGATGAACGCGATCAGGAAGAAGTATCTTGAAATCCTCGAGAAGAGTGTTGTCATTTGTCTTGGTTCCCAAAACAGAACAATGATCGGGCGAAACATGATAACTGATTATGGCGAAATCGCCAGCCGATTTACCCAAACCGTACTCCTTTCGCTTCGGGCCCGAAATATACGACGACTGCGGCAAGGGTGAGAACTGTGGCCGCCAGTATTCCCATTGATTGCGTGTAGGAGAAACGTTCTCCAAGCAGCGGCTCGATGTAACTAATCGAAGCCGCGAAAAGCACTCCGACTTGATATGCCAATCCGGGAAAAAATCCACGCAATTCACCGGGCGACAACTCGTTAAGGTGCGCGGGTATCACTCCCCATGCGCCTTGCA
>CAYZHX010000037.1:20530-29878 GCA_964476905.1 uncultured Terriglobales bacterium | reverse complement strand
ATTTCTCCCAATTGGCTTCGTGAGTTCGTCCCGCTGCGGGTGGATTACCACCGGCTCGCGGAAGACTTGACTCACGCAGGCATCGCCGTCGAGGGCATCGTGGGCGAGGGCGCCGCGATGATCTTTGAGATGGAGATCACGACGAATCGCGTCGATGCCATGAATCATTACGGCGTCGCGCGTGAGTGCTCGGCAATCTACGACCTCGACCTGAAGCCAATCACGCCACATCTTCCCAGTATGGGACATCTCGAACCGGTTCCCATCGAGATCGTTGAACCGGATCTGTGTGCACGGTACACGGCGCGTGTGATTCGCGATATCCACATCGACAAGTCTCCTGAGCACATCATCGAGCGTCTGCTGATTGAAGAGCACAGCGGCATCAATAATGTAGCCGACGCGACCAACTACACGTTGATGGAGATGGGCCATCCCACGCACGCCTTTGATCTCGATCTGCTTGAAGCCGGCAAGCTCATCGTGCGTCGCGCACGCAAGGGAGAAATGCTCAAGACACTGGACGGAGTCGAGCGCGAGCTGCATCCCGACGATCTGGTGATCGCCGATGCCGTTAAACCGGTAGCTCTGGCCGGCGTGATGGGCGGTTGGGACACGATGATCACCAGCAAGACACGCAATGTGCTCATCGAGTCCGCGTGGTTTGATCCTGCGAGCGTGCGTAGAACAGCGCGCCGCCAGGGCATGCATACTGATGCCTCGCACCGCTTCGAGCGCGGTGCGGATTGGGGCGCGACTCCGCTGGCATGCGATCGTGTCGCGGAATTGATTCTCGCAAGTGCTGGCGGCAAGTTGGGCGGGTACACGGACGCTGTTGCTCGTGATTTGACTCGCCCGGCGATCGAACTTCATCGGGGCGAGATTCGCCGCATCCTGGGCCAGGAAATTCCCGAAACGGATACCAACCGGGTTCTGCGACGGCTCGGCTTCATACGAACAACCAAGCGCACGAGTATCTCAAGCACTTCGTCGAGTGCGGCGGTGGCGGAACAGGCCGATTCCTATCCGGTCACGATCCCAACCTGGCGCATGGACGTAGAGCGCGAAATCGATTTGATCGAAGAGATCGCGCGTGTGTATGGCTTCAACAACTTCGCCAACACCCTTCCCGCATTCGCAGGAGCAGTAGTCGAGCAGCCCTATGCAGCGCCGGAGATGAAGACCCGCGCCCGCTTCCTGGCTCTTGGTTACGACGAGGCCATTTCGCCGACATTTATCTCCAAAGCCGATGCTGAGCAATTTGCCAGTACTCGTGCCGTCGCACTGGAAAATCCACTCAGCGAAGAAGAGCCTCTGCTGCGCAATAGCTTACTTCCTGGAATGCTCAACATGCTCGCTTGGAACTTCAATCGCGGAACGAGCGACATTCGGCTGTTCGAGATGGGGAATGTCTTCTCTACCGAAGGAGCGGGTATCAATCAGGGGCTCCACGTCTGCATCGGGGCCACTGGGGCTGTTCCCGAAGACAATCTGGAGCAGGCTCCCCGGGCACTTAGCTTCTTCGATGTGAAGGGCGACATTGAAAATTTGCTGAGCCTATTTGCGGTACAGTCGCTGCATTTCGAGGCCCCGGGAGCAGAGTATCTGCACCCTGGCCGCTCGGCCACGATCTTGCTGAATGGCAAGGTGGTTGGAGAACTCGGGCAGCTGCATCCTGACGTGGCGGCCGACCGCAAACTTAAGCAGTCTGTCTGGATCGCCCAACTTGACCTCGATACCCTGTTTGCAATCCCCTTGCGAGAGCCACGATATCAGCGGCTATCGCGCTTCCCTGCCGTCGAGCGTGACTTCTCTTTACTCCTGGATGAAGACGTGCCTTACAATCGTCTTCGTCAAACGATTGAGGGTCTCGGCATCCCCGAAATGATGTCGATTGAGCCTCGAGAACTCTTCCGCGGCGGCTCCGTGCCCATTGGGAAATATTCGTTGTTGCTACGAGTCTTATTCCAATCCTCCGACCGGACCTTGCGGGACGATGAAGTAACGATTTGGGCAGAGCAGGTGGTCGCGGCCGCGCAGAACCTTGGCGGCCAATTGCGACGCTAGGTTTTGCGACCGATCACCGCTAGGGTTCCTACCTACCTTGAGCCACATTTTTAGGCACGTGTCCGCAATCTGAGCGGAGATCAAAATACGCGCTCTATCAAATGCGCTCTAAAGTGACATGGAAATTCGTTGTTGTTTCCCTGCTCGTATTTGCGAGCCAAACGGGCGCAGCCCACTAAGTGATGCTGTAGCAAGGGATTAGATAGAAGATTCCCTAAATTCGGTGCGCCTACCCTGCCTGGCGAAAGAATCGCTAGATTTTGAGCGAAAATTGCAGAATTCCGCGCTTTTAATTAAGAGAATTCGCTGCTAAATTCGCAGCCGCAGGGAATCGTGTCGTGAGTCGGATGCGCTCAAAAATGGGGGCCGCAACAGACAGCAAACTTCTCCGGCCGGTGAATTTGCACATCCAGGGCCAGTGGTCTGAAATCGTCCCGAAACTGCACAGTCCTAGCACCTGTATGCCACTGTAAACTACTGATTCTTAATAACTAATCGAAGAGTTAACGGAAAGTAGTCCATTGGGTCGAGGTACCTTCGTACATTGCCTGGACCTTAGGTCTCGTCTACCTTTTTCCTACTAGGCCCTCATGGAGTCCCGCGAACCCCAGGTAAGCGAGCAGGTGTTTGTCGATCGCCGGCGCGGTGAGCGCGTTAACCAGCCGGAATCGGTAAAGGTGTGGGTAGACGAACCCGGTGTTGAAACCGAGTTTCAGGCAGTTCTGGTGAACATCAGTTGTAGCGGGTTCGCAATCCGCCACTGGCGTAAGGAGCTGTCGGTTGGACAGAGGGTTCGTATTGCGCTTTTGACGAGAGGCGAGATCGTGGCTCGCGTGATGTGGAACTGGGCTGTTGGCCCGGTGGTTATTTCTGGGTTAGAGCGGGTCCAGACTGCACCCGTTATTGGCTTCGGACCACGCGTCGACGCCGAGTCCGATTTACCGATTTCACGCTCCAACGCTCGCGCGTGGTTTCTAGCTGCAGGTACCGGATTGTTAGTTGTGATCGGGTGGTACTTAACCAATAAAGGTTGGTAGCAAGGAGTCTCCCCATGTACTCACTAAAGCGCAGATACCCCAGGTACAGCATGGATAAGCCGGTGGTAGCCTACCGCGCTTACGAAGACATGAAGATCGGCATCCGCGGACACTGGCGGACCTTCGGTGAAGGCGGCCTCGGCGCACGTATGTCTGAGCAACTGCGCTCCGGAGAAGTTATCGCGTTCGAACTTTCCCCGACGCTGCGTGTGTATGCGGCAGTCCGCTATTGCCAGGCGTTCTATCACGGCTTCGAATTCGTGCTGCTCAAGGACCGCCAGAAAGCTGAGATCGCACGCATGTGCCACGAACTCGGACGACAAACGGGGCAAGAGCCACCCAAGCGCACCCGCACTCTGCGGTCAGTTCCACGTGGTGACCACGGGTGACATCGAAGCCTCTGCGCATTCTGTATCGCTTACTGTTTCCCGGCGGATTCATCCTGCTGGCTTCGGCAGTTGCGCTCAACACGCACGAGTTTGGAAAGCTGAGCGAATCGTTCTGGCGAGGCTGTCCGTACGTTATCTTTGGCGCCGGGTTGGTGCTAAGCGCTCTGTTTAAATGCAGCCGGTTGTTCTTTGCAATTCTCATCGTGGGTCTTTGTGATCTCGCGCTCGAGTGGATAACGCCGCTCTCGTCTGCAGGAATTCATCGTACGGTCTTTGATGCGGTTGCCCTGCTGCTACCTCTGAATCTACTTGCGCTCTCATTCATGCACGATCGCGGCATCGTCTCTCCCCGCGGAAGGCGCCGCGTTGCGTTCGTTGCTGCCCAAATCGGAGTAGTTGCGCTCATTGCGCTCGTCCAACCGGCTCAGGCGCTTGCTGCAGGGTTCATGCAAGGTGCCTTCGTTCCGAAGAATTACTCTGAGTGGTGCCACATCTCGCAGCCAGCGCTGCTTGTATTCATCATTGCCGGGATCGTGATGCTGATCTACCTCGTCGATCGACGCCGTCCAGTGGAAAGTGCACTGTTCTGGGCTCTCATCGCGGGATTCATAGCACTGAACGCAGGTGGGGCGAATCAGATCTCGGCGGCCTACTTTTCAACCGGCGGACTTATTCTCAGCGTTGCCGTTCTCGAGACTTCCTACACGATGGCCTATCGCGACGAACTCACGCAGCTCCCAAGCCGCCGCGCGCTGAATCAGGAACTCGCGAAAATAGGCGACAACTACGCCATCGCAATGATCGACGTCGATCACTTCAAGTCTTTTAACGACACCTACGGTCACGAAACCGGAGATCAAGTGCTGCAGATGATCGCATCGCGCCTTGCGGACGTTTCCGGCGGCGGAAAACCCTTTCGTTATGGGGGCGAAGAGTTCGCAGTAGTGTTTCCGGGCAGGTCCGTCGATGATGCATACCCCAGCCTCGAGGACTTGCGGATGAGGATCGAGGCTACTCCATTCAAAGTTCGCGGCAATGATCGCCGCACTGACGGCAATCGCAAAAAGAAAAAAAACAAGAGGAGGAACGCAAGGGGACAGGTTCAAGTCACCGTCAGTATCGGTGCATCATCGTGCGACGGTGAGAAGCGTCCTCCTGATCAAGTGCTGCGCGATGCGGATAAGGCTTTATACCAAGCAAAAAATAGTGGAAGAAATTGCACGGCGGTGAGCGTTTAGTAATTTCTTGAGCCCACCAGGACTGCGTCCAACTTCGGCCCGGGCGCTTGGCTGCCTGTCAAACCGGCAATTGGAGGGAAACTTACTCGCGACGTGTGTCGATCGATCACGTCAGTAAAAGAAAAGAGGCTGTGTCTTACTCAGCCTCTTTCCTGTTTGGAACTCTACTAGGCTACAGCGCCTTTATCTCTGCGGTCAGGCTTGGGCGCGTGCAGTGGGACCAAATCCATGGGGATCTGCCATTCCGTTGCGCAACGCTGACACAACCAGAAGAGTTCCTGATGTCCGGTTATGGGGCTTGTCTTCACCAGCAGCTCGCCGGTGCCAAAGTAAGTAAACTTCACATCGCACGCAGGGTTCACGCATTTCGAGACCATTTTCAACTCCATTCAGCAGGGGGATCTACTCGCACGCGTTCTCGAAAGCGCGAGCGAGAGGGTGAAGATAGCCCCTGGCGCGACGGATTGGAAAGCGTCAAATCATGCCGGGTTGTAATTTTTCGGTTGTAGGCGAAAAAAGCGAACCAAACCGCATCGGGGTTGCAACCACGCAGCGGACATGGTGCATTCATTCGCGTGCAGCGCCAAGACTTTCCCGGTGTGTCTAGCCATGGCTCAAGCCACCGGTTCCGCTTCATTTGGCGTGTCGCGTGTGACCGGCGGCCGCTGAGGTATACGCTTGTTCATCAACCAGTCGATAATTCTGAATCCCAAGAGTGCCGCGAGAATTACCGCCATCACTTCAGGACGCGTGAGATCGCGCTTTACGAGCCACCAGAAATGGACAACTGCGGCGATCGCGCTCGCGTAGATCAATCGATGAAGCACCTGCCAGCGATGGCCGCCTAACCAGCGAATTGAACGTGCGGTAGAAGTAAGGGCGAGTGGAAACATCATGATCCACGCCGCCATGCCTGCAGTAATAAACGGACGTTTGTAGACGTCCTTCACGATTTCATGTACATCGAAAAACTTGTCAAACCACAAGTACGTCATTAAGTGCAGGCAGCCGTAGAAAAACGCGAACAGTCCGACAAGGCGGCGGAAGCGAATCAGCCAATTCAGGCGGGTGATCTTGCGCAGCGGAGAAATTGCCAGCGTGATCAGCAACAGGTAGAGGGTCCAGTGCCCCGTCGACAGCGTGATCTCGCTCAGCGGATTTGCGCCCAGCAGATCGTGAGTCGCTTTCCAGGCCAGCCAGCTCACGGGAGCAAGACACAGAGCCCAGACGATGACTTTGCAAAGAATGATCGAACGGCGAGGCATCAGAAATACTTCTTCAAATCCATTCCGCTGTACAAGCTCGCGACCTGATCGGCGTAGCCATTGAACATGAGCGTTTTGCGCTTGAAGAACTCGCCAATACGGCGCTCCCTCGCCTGGCTCCAGCGTGGATGATCCACGTCCGGATTCACATTTGAATAGAAACCGTATTCATTCGGAGTAGCAGTATTCCAAGCTGTCGCAGGTTCGGAGCCCACAAAGTCAATCGAGACAATCGATTTGATGCTCTTGAATCCATATTTCCATGGCACCACAATGCGCACCGGAGCGCCGTCCTGATTTGGGAGCGTCTCGCCGTAAAGTCCAAAAGTGAGCAGAGTCAGCGGATGCATCGCTTCATCCATACGCAGCCCTTCCGTGTATGGCCAGTCGAGAACTTGTGTGCGCTGACCTGGGAACTGTGTCATGTCCATTAGCGTGGTGAACTTCACGTACTTGGCTTTCGACGTGGGCTGCACTTGGTTGATCAAATTGCTCAGCGAGAAGCCGACCCAAGGGATCACCATCGACCATCCTTCGACGCAGCGCATGCGGTATATGCGTTCTTCCAAAGGGGCAAGCTTTATCAGGTCATCGATTTCATATGTCTTTTTCTGTGTGACCGCGCCGCTGACCTTCACCTTCCAAGGACGGGTGCGAAAATTCCGCGCCAGGCTGGCAGGTCCATATTTCGTCGTATCGAACTCGTAAAAATTGTTGTAATTCGTAATGTCCTTGAACGGGGTCTCTGGCTCAGTTGTACTGAACTGGCTCTTCACCGTCGTGAGCTTCGAGCTTGCTTGCACAACTTCGGAAGGCTTCACCATCTCGCATCCCAGAGCCGCCAACCCCGCTCCGAACGCAGCCGCCCTAGAAATGAAGCTGCGCCGGTTCATATATACCGATTTCGGCGTGATCTCGGACGAACGAATATTGGGAGATTTCCTGATCAGCATGGCTATGAGTTCCTGGTGATTAGATTCATATTGTGTACGAAAGTGACGAATTGGACGGATGGAAAAGTGGGCTGATTTGTCATTGCTGGTTCCCAATTTGCTGGATCAGCAATGAAACCGGAGCACTTAAAAACCAACAAATACTGGCTCGGGCTGCAGTCGCACACCAAACGTCTGAAACACGCCTTCCTGAACTTTGTTCTTGAGTCTTACGACATCGTGTGCTGTCGCGCCACCTCGATTCACGATTGCAAGGCTGTGCTTACGCGAAATCCCGACAGGTCCATCGGTGTAGCCCTTCTGAAATCCAGAACGTTCGACCAGCCATGCCGCGGAAAGTTTTACGCTACCAGCGGGAGCGGGGAACGAAGGAGGCTTCTGGTCTTTGCAGACCGGAAGGGCGCTGACACGTTCATATTCCGCCTGGGGAACGATCGGGTTCTTGAAAAACGACCCTGCACTGCGCGAGTCGGCGTCATCGGCGCTGATCAGCATTCCCTTTGTGGAACGAATGGAACGCACCGCGTCGCGAACTTCTTTCAACGTCGGAGCAGAGCGTTCGCCGAAATAGCGTTTCAGATCCGCATATTCAATTTTGGGACTGCCGCCGGGAGTGAGCGCGAATGAGACTTGCGTCACAATATACCGTCCCTTTTCGGAACTGTTAAACATGCTGGTCCGATACCCGAATCCGCAGTCGGAGGCCGCCATGTCGCGCAGCTCGAGCGTGATCGTATCCAGCACGCGGACCGTTGTGATTGTGTCCTTCACTTCCTGCCCATACGCGCCGACGTTCTGTACCGGTGTTCCGCCAACAGTTCCTGGGATTCCGCTCATGCACTCGATCCCCGCACAATCTTGGCTTACGGAAAATGCCACCAGTTTGTCCCAGTCTTCTCCCGCGCCAGCAACAAAGACTTGTTTGCCGGCTTTCGAATGCGTCGCTTTTCCTTCGACGGCTATCCTCAGTACGACTCCCGGCCAGCCGGCGTCGGCAACGACCAGATTACTGCCCCCGCCGAGGACGAAGACTTCGAGAGACCGCTCGCGCGCAAACAGCAGGGCGTCGCGTATTTCGCCTTCAGTCCCTGCTTCGATAAAGAACCGTGCGGGCCCTCCTACCAGTAGCGTTGTGTACGGGGCGATAGCAACGTTTTCCTGAATTTGCATTGTTATTGAGATTACAGTACGCTGCGCGCGGCGGCGGTCCCGTTCTGTAAGAGCCATGTAGAATCGAATCAGCAGTTTTTCGGAGGATCTCAGAATGTATCCAGAGCTTATGGTCATGCCGATGCGCGAGGAACTCACGCGCTTGGGCATAAAGGAAACGCGCACGGCGGAAGACGTGGATCAGGCGCTCAAGCAGCCAGGCACCACCATGGTTGTGGTGAACTCGATTTGCGGCTGCGCTGCCGGTAAAATGCGTCCAGCGGTTCGCGCGGCTCTGCAAAATGTGACGCGCCCAGATCACGCCATCACCGTGTTCGCGGGGCAGGACCGCGATGCCACGGAACGGGCACGCGAATATTTTCGTGGCTATCCGCCATCATCTCCGTCGATCGGCCTGCTTCGCGATGGCGAGCTCCTCTACATGATGCAGCGTTCGGATATCGAAACTAGCGATGCGCAGACGATCGCCCTCAAGCTTGCACAGGCCTTCAATCAGCACTGCTCGAAAGCGGCTGTCAGCTAGAGCTTTGGTGTGAGCCCCGGAACCACCGGGGCTCACACGGGAATCCATCTGCCCAATTCCGCACATCTTGAGCCCCCATCGGACATCTTCTGCTCGCTTTTCGTACCTGCACGGTCCCTAAGTCTGTGTTGTTTCAGATCATCAGCTTTCGGCCTCTCTGGCCCCTAAAATGCGCAAAACAAGCGTAGAGTTATGCAATTGTTCGCTGTCCAGGAGGGGTTGTGCCCAACGTAGAGCGGATTCGCCAGGTGCTTTCCAGTCCTTTTGGAGCCGATGATCTTAAGACGCAAACCGAACAGGGATGGAGGATCGTAGCTATCGAGTGGGAGAGAGAGCTTCCCGAGGTAGCAGCGGAACCGATCCCGGCCGGCGCAGAAGAACCACCCTTTGGACTGCGAGTGTCCGACGAGACGAATCAGCTCGAAGTGAATCCCACCGAGCGTGAGGCTTTGTTCACAATGATGGAGCTGACGGTCCAGGAAGGTCCGTACTCGCGAATCGCTGAAGAATTAAACCGCCGGGGGTTCCGAACACGACAAGGCCGAAGGTGGAGTCCCGTTTCGGTATTCCAGATGCTGCCGCGACTGATAGAAGTTGGTCCGAGAATCTTCTCGACTGACGAATGGCAGGAGCGACGGCGAAAGCTCAAAGCAGCAGGACAGTGAGCAATCTGCTGTCTAGCCTTTCTGTTCCAAAACTTCCCTTA
>CAYZHX010000037.1:0-20430 GCA_964476905.1 uncultured Terriglobales bacterium | reverse complement strand
ATGTCGAGGAAGAGCAGGTCTGGTTTCAATTCGGTCACCGCCTTCACTGCTTCGAACCCGTTCGCACACTCAGCCACGACTTCAATTTCAGCGTGCCCGGCGAGCAGCTCGCGAACGAATTGACGCGCTAGATCTTCGTCATCAACGATCACAGTCCGTATTTTGTCGTCAGCGTTGCTCATGCTGTAAGAACCTGGCGTTCTGCTGGAAGCACCAGCCCAACGTGAAAGAGCCCGCCATTCTTCTCGATAGCGAAACTGGCGTTCTTCCCATACCGAGTATCGAGCCGCCGGCGCACATTCGCCAGACCCAGACCGCTCTTTCGTCGTGCCGGAGCATCAGGATCGAAGGTGTTATCCACGGTTATGGAAACGGCGAAGGCCTCGGCGGCGTACGCTGCATGGAGACGAATCCACCCACCTTCAGTGAGATTGGCGATGCCATGCGCAACCGCATTTTCCACGAGAGGCTGCAAAATGAGCGGAGGCACCATGCAGTTGAGGGCTTCTGCATCGATCTTCTCTTCCATGTTCAAACGAGTGCCAAAACGGATTTTTTCGACTGCAAGAAAGGAATGAATCAGCGAGAGCTCTTCCTGGAGTGGGATCAACTCCTTCTCGCCAAGTCCAAGAGTGGCACGGAGAAAATCCGCTAGAGCAATACACATCTCGCGCGCCCGTTTAGCATCGCTGCTGGTGAGGGCACTGATCGAGTGCAGGCTATTGAACAGGAAATGCGGATTGACTTGAGCCTTGAGCGCGCGCAACTCAGCATCGCGCGCGAGCATGTGCGCTTCCATCAGGCGCTGTTCCGCTTCTCGCGATTCTTGCTGCGCCAAGAGCACATAAAACAGAGCCACGGCTAACAGGTATTCGAGAATGCCGATGATCAGCAGAAGCTGAGTGATGTTGATTACTTTGGTTTCGATCCCGCGAAATTGCTCGAAATGCGACAACGCCTTCGCGAATCCCAGCGCGGTCAGAACCCAGAATCCGCTGACGATCATGGCTGCCAGCAGATGAGGTCCGACTAAGCCAAGAAAGCTCGTTCCCTCAACGGGAATACCCCGGCACGAGTACCAGGCGGAGAGGCAGACGAACGCATAGAAAATGGAGAGCGGAAAGAAAAAGACACTCGAGTGCAGCCAGCCAACTCCGCTGTGGTAGGTGATGAGGTAAAAGAGCAGTTCGCTCAGGATGAGCCATGCGAAGAGGTACAACGCGAGCCGCCGCGGATGTCCGAGGATCGGATGCATGGGTTACCAGCTCTTCACCTCGATGCCGCCAAATACCGCCGCACCTCGTACAACCACCGTCTTCACAGGATGATCAGGGCGAGGGACGTGACGAGTTTTGTCGACATATCCTCCAAAGATTCCAAGGCCTTCTACTGAAACCTTCCACCATTCCGGAACGATGATCTCGCCGCCCCCGAAGATCGCTGTGGCATCGATGATCGTGCGGTCGCCTTCCATCTCAGCGCGAGAGAGGTCGATCTTAAATCCACCGAAGAACGCAACCAGACTGCCGCCTTCCACAATTGTGCCTTCGATGCGGCGCTCAATGCCCCCAAATACGGCGACTGAACTTAAGGGTCCTGCGCCTCCACCAGGATTCATTACACGCGGAAAAGAGAATGTGCGTCGCCCTTCACGAACTTCATTTGCTTGCCAAGCAAGCAGGACGCCGGCCGCGATCAGGAACAGCGGCCAAAGTTGCCCAAATCCGTATCGGATATACCCGAACTCGTGCAGGGTGATCAGAACGCCTACCGAGATCAGAACTCCCCCCCAGACACGACCGGTGGGATTGTTTGCGTCGATCAGGTGAATCAGGCCGCCGACCGCAAACAGCATGGGCCACAAACGCCACAGGATGGCAGCATCGACCATCCCGAAACGATCGAGCAGCAGCACGGTGCCGACACCGGCGATCACCAAGCCGGAAATCAACGTGCCCGTTGCGGCCCGGTTACGCGCGTCCATTTCGTTGCCCCAGCATCCTCTCCATTGCTCCGGACTCATGGCTTACCGCCTCGCTTTCTGGGGGAGAAGCAGCAGGACTAGGCCCCAGGAGATCAGCAGCAGCGGCCACCATGTTACGAGGTCTCCTGGAAGATTAAAGCTCATTTGGACGATATGCAGGCGCAAGAGCAGCGCCAGGGTGCCGATTATGGCAATGACGATTCCGATTAGGGTGTCGCTGGGGTGGGAGTGAAGATGGCTGCGGTTCATACCGATCTCCTCGCAAATGGTTCCGTTGTTCACGGGACGAAGGTATGGGAGTCGGCTATCGCAGTCGCGTCCTTTTCGGCAAGCTGCTGTTAGGTACCGGTGAATGACGGGGCAGCTCGGCGAGGATAGACGTGACGCTCAGACCACATAACTAGCGCAGCCTGTATTCGATCAAAGACCGTTCCCTTTGTGGTTTTCGGTCGGCGCGTTGCCCGGTTTTTCCCGCGTATAATTTTCTTGAGGTGATCCCATCGGTAATGACCCTTCCCACCAGTCTTGGCGAACTTCGAAAGAGTGAATTCAATGAGCAGCGGTTGAAGAGTCGCCGTGTCAAGGATGAGCTGCGCGACAACCTTATTCAGAAGCTAAAGACCGGAGAAACGATTTTTCCCGGCATCGTTGGATATGACGACAGCGTCGTGCCGCAGTTGATCAACGCCGTGCTGTCGCGGCACAACTTCATCCTTCTTGGACTGCGCGGACAAGCCAAAAGCCGCATGCTGCGTGCGCTGACTGGTCTACTCGATGCACACTTGCCGTATGTAATGGATTGCGAGATTCACGACAATCCTTACGATCCTCTGTGCCGCCGCTGCAACAACTTAATCGCAGAAAAAGGCGAGGCCACGCCGATTGCGTATCTCACTCCAGCGCAGCGATATGTCGAAAAACTCGCGACTCCAGACGTGACGGTAGCTGACCTGATCGGCGACATCGATCCCATCAAGGCTGCGCGCGGCGGGCTGGATCTCGCCAGCGAACTCACGGTCCACTATGGACTGTTGCCGCGCGCAAATCGCGGTATCTTCGCCATCAACGAACTTCCGGATCTTGCGGGCAAGATTCAGGTTGCGCTCTTCAACATCATGCAAGAGGGCGACGTGCAGATTAAAGGCTATCCGGTGCGATTGAATCTGGATGTAGCCCTAATGTTCAGCGCAAATCCAGAGGACTACACAGCTCGCGGAAAGATTGTCACCCCTCTGAAAGACCGCATTGGATCGGAGATTCGCACCCACTACGCCGGAACAGTTGATGAAGGTGTTGCGATCACGCAGCAGGAAGCCTGGACTGAACGCAACGGCCATCCACTCTACGTGCCGCAGTACGTTCGCGAGATCGTCGAGCAGATCGCTTTCGCCGCTAGAGAAGACAAGCGCGTCGATAAGCGCTCCGGCGTGAGCCAGCGACTGCCGATCTCGACGATGGAGAACGTGATTTCGAACGCAGAACGCCGTGCGCTGCGCAATGGTGAGAGCACAGTTGTGCCTCGAGTGAGTGACATCTACGGCGCCATGCCCGCAATCACGGGCAAGCTTGAACTCGAATACGAAGGCGAGTTACGAGGGGCCGACACCGTTGTACGTGATCTGATCCGCCTCGCGGTCGCGCGCACCTTTGACACCTACTTTAAAGACGGCAACATGCAGCAGATTATCCAGTGGTTCGATCTGGGAGGCCAGCTCAAGTTCAGTGACACCGCGCCTTCGTCCGAGTTGATGGATGGTCTGAAGCATATTCAGGGTCTGTCGGAAAAGCTGAGCGCGGTTGGCATTAAACCAAAGGACAAAGCTGAGATCGTCGTCTCAGGTGCAGAGTTCCTGCTTGAAGGGCTCTACGCACACAAGCGGATTGGCCGCAGTGAGGAGCGCGTTTTCATGGCTCCCGAGAAGCAGCGCCAGGCGGAAAAAGCTCCGAGTCGCGAGGAATTTCCGGTTCGGAACAGGCGGCCCTACAACTAGGCTGAACCTAATGAAGTTTATTAAGTACACAAAGTACGTTCCCGATGCCGCCTCTGAAATGAGCATGGAGGATCTGCTCAGCGCCTTGTCAGACTATCTGCTGCAGAGTGGCTTTCAGGATTCCTGGTACTCCTACGAGTTCAGCGACGACGAGCAAACACTCGACGAACTCCGTCAAGCCATCCAGCAGGCGCTCGAAGCAGGCGAGTTGCTCGACGAGAACATGCGCGAGCGCCTCGAGCAAATGCGTGCCGAAGGTCAGTTCGACGACCTCATCGAAAAGCTGATTGAGCGCATGGAGCAGGAAGACTACATCAGCATTGATCAGCCCTTCGATCGCTCTCGACAATCCGGCGTTCCCGGACAGGCAGGGGAGCAACAGCAAGCCCAAGTGAAGTTCGAGGTCACAGACAAAGGGCTCGACTTCCTCGGCTATCGCACGCTGCGCGATCTTCTAGGCTCGCTGGGAAAATCGAGTTTCGGACGGCACGACACTCGCGACATGGCCACCGGCATAGAGTCCAGCGGGGCGTCGCGAGCTTACGAGTTCGGCGACACCTTAAATCTTGACATCACCGCCACCCTGTCGAACGCCATTCAGCGCGACGGCCTCAAAGTGCCCATTGAGCTCGAATATTCAGATCTCCAGGTCCACCAGTGCGAATATCAGTCCTCGTGTGCGACGGTGCTCATGCTCGATTGCTCGCATTCGATGATCCTCTACGGAGAAGATCGCTTTACGCCGGCAAAAAAAGTCGCCATGGCACTTTCGCAGCTCATCCGGACGCAATATCCGGGCGATTCTCTTTCTCTTGTGCTCTTTCACGACTCCGCAGAGGAGCTGCCATTATCACAACTGGCGCGGGTGAAAGTTGGTCCGTACTACACCAACACACGGGAAGGCCTACGCATGGCGCAGCGCATCCTCGATCGCCAGCGCAAGGATATGAAGCAGATCATCATGATCACCGACGGCAAGCCTTCGGCGCTCACCCTCGAAGACGGACGCATCTACAAAAACGCGTTCGGCCTTGATCCTCTCGTCGTTAGTCAGACCCTCGAAGAGGTTTCACGCTGCAAGCGTGCAGGCGTGATGATCAACACCTTCATGCTCGCCTCGGATTTCGGGCTGATCCAGTTCGTCCAGAAAGTGACGGAGATGTGTCGCGGAAAAGCGTATTTCACTACTCCCCACACCCTCGGCCAATACCTGTTGATGGATTACATGTCGCGGAAGACGCGCACGATTCATTAAATCGCTCAGCAATACGCAATGAAAAAATGCGCAGCAGGCAATACGCCCATTGCCGCTTGTACGTTATTCCTTCAAAGCTTTGTTTTTCCACCGGCCGAGATCAGTAGCTCGCGTAGACGTGTGGCCTGACTTTGCTCCTCATCGGTGTCTACAAGAAACTCGATCCCGTAGGAATACCCGCGGCGGTTCCGAACTTCGGCCTTTACTCGCATCGGCTGCCCGGAATACGCGGGCGTGAACTCTACTTCGATGATGTCGCCGATGCGCAGCTCGACACCCGCGAATACGGCCATTCCGCCGGTGCTCATGTCGCGTCCGCGGGCTTCAACGATCTTGGCTGTATGCAGCGAGTTCCAGAAGATCAGGCGAATAGGCACGTCGATGCCGCTGCGTTCCCAGCGGCGTTTGCGTGCGAAACCTGTGGAGGATTGGGCGGGGGTAGCCGTCGCCATGGCCTGAATAATATCGGCGCTGCTCACTTCCCCGAAGATTACGAAAGACATATTGACGACGTAAGCTGCACCACACTCGTTGCGAGTTCCGCAACCAGAACAAACTAGGCGACTTCTACGACCGGCATTCCGAGCCTCAGGTGCAAACGGGAGGCAATGTCCTAACGAGAACTCATCCTGAATCAAAACCGGCTGGCGTCGGCAAGGTACGTGCTCGCGCTTATGAACTTTCGCGAGATGTTTCTCGTAACTGTGGGGTAACCTTGGACCGCCTCAAACCTCCAAGTACCGGCACATGCAAATGGCGACGCCGAACGTAGCCCGCGAGATCACGTTTTCAGATTCGTATACCCCCCGCGCCACTGCTGTTGTGGCTTTCATTGCTTTAGCAATCGCAGTCGTTCATTTGCTCACGAACCAGCGCTATGGCTTTCATCGCGATGAACTTCAAACGCTCTCCGATGCTCTTCATTTGGATTGGGGATTCGTTCCTTACCCTCCGTTGACGCCGTTCCTCGAGCGAATTGGACTTCAGCTCTTCGGTTTGTCTCTGGTCGGATTGCGCGTCTTCTCCGTCATTGCGCAGAGCACAGCGATTTTCATCACCGGGCTGATGGCATGGGAACTCGGAGGTGGACGCCTAGCTCAAGCAACGGCGGCGCTGGCCATTGCTGTTGCACCGCTGGCCTTGTTCGAGGGGACGGAATTTCAGTACACCTCCTTCGATTATTTGTGGTGGGTTCTGCTCGCTTATTTCGTCATCCGTCTGCTCAAGACAGAGGATCCGCGCTGGTGTCTGGCGATAGGCACAGTCGTGGGGATTGGTCTCCAGACGAAATACACGATGTTCTTCTATCTGGCCGGCTTGCTGCTCGGATTGCTGCTGACGCCGGCACGCCGTTTCCTGCTGACTCGCTGGTTCTGGGCTGGAGCCGGGCTCGCGCTGCTGATCTTTCTGCCAAATTTCATCTGGCAGGTACGCCACGATTTCATTTCATTGCAGTTCCTGCGCCACATCCATACGCGCGATGTCGGTGAAGGACGCGCAGAAGGTTATTGGAGCTCCCAGCTTCTCAATGCCAATCCGGTCTCCGTTCCACTTTGGATCGCGGGGCTCGTTGCATTTTTCCGAAGTTCGCGTTTCAGAACGCTGGCATGGACGGCGGTAATTCCCGTTTTAATACTCTGGGCTTCCAAGGGTCGAGGCTACTACCCCGGCGCTGTTTATCCCATGCTGCTGGCCATGGGCGCGGTGACAATGGAGAATTGGATTCGTCGGTCTGGCCAGCGCTGGTTGAAACCTGTTGCCAGTATCTATTTGGTCGTGCTCCTCGCCGGAGGAGCATTCGCAAGCACCATCCTGGTCCCGTGGGCGTCAAGCGGCCCGCTGCGGGATCGGGCATTGAAGAATAATGGAGACTTGCGCGAGGAGATCGGCTGGAACGAGCTCGTGAAGAATGTCGCCAGTATTCGCGATTCGCTCTCTCCGGATCAACGCGCCAACCTCGGCATTCTGGTCGGCAATTATGGTGAGCAGGGCGCGATCGAGCTCCTCGGGCGTGCGCACAATTTGCCAGCACCGATTTCGATGACGAACTCGGCATGGCTGCGCGGATATCCGACACACCCGCCGTCCACACTGATCGTGGTGGGGAACTCAGCCGAGTGGGTCGAGAAGAACTTCACCGCGTGTCGCATGGCCGGGCATAACACCAACTCGGAAGGAGTCGACAATGAAGAGAGCCGTTACCATCCCGACATTTTCGTTTGCGGCCCTCCTCGCTTATCTTGGGCAGAGTTCTGGCAGCAACATCAAAGGTTCGGATGATTACTTCATCAGAAAGCATTCCGATGCAGCGACTCTGAGCCACAGCTACTTCCATGCCGGATCGTTAATTATTCATGTCAACCTCGCCGACTTTCTGATCCTCCAAGACAAGTAAGCAAAGGCCTGCCAAAAGGCAGAGCTTGCAAAAGCCCTCACAGGAGCTCAGAAAATGGCAGAGGATCTAGCAGGCGTACGCGTTGCAGTACTGCTCACCGACGGAGTAGAAGAACCGGAGTTCGTAGAACCTAGAGAAGCTCTGGAAAATGCCGGAGCACAGGTCACAGTCATCTCGCCGAACGGTGGCGATATTCAGGCGTTCCAACATTACGATAAATCCAAGAAGTACAAAGCAGACAAGAGTCTGGACCAGGTTGATGCATCGCAATTCGACGCTCTCCTGCTTCCAGGAGGAGCGCTCAACGCAGACGCTCTCCGCGTTGTACCGAAAGCGCAGCAGTTTGCGAAAGCAGTAGATGATGCAGGTAAACCAATAGCTGTGATCTGCCACGGACCATGGCTGTTGGTCTCCAGCGGGTTGGTGCGCGGCCGCAAGATCACGAGCTATCACACGATTCAGGACGACCTGCGCAACGCCGGTGCCGAATGGCAAGACGCCGAGGTGCTGGTCGATCGCAATTGGGTCAGCAGCCGCAAGCCGGACGACATTCCCGCCTTCAATCGCGAAATGCTCAAACTGTTTGCTGAAGCCACCGCGCGCAACCGCAAAGTCGCCTAACCCTCTTCCGAGCAGAAAGGAGCTCTTATGAAAGCAGTGGTATTCCGCGGAGTCGGCGACATCCGACTCGAAAATGTGCCGGCACCGGAAATTCAGAAACCGAACGATGCCATTGTTCGCCTCACTGCGAGTGCCATTTGCGGAACCGATCTTCACATGGTCCGCGGCACCATGGCTGGCATGAAGCCGGGAACCATTTTGGGACACGAAGGCGTTGGCATTGTGGAAGAGGTCGGCAGCGCGGTTCGCAATTTTAAGCCAGGCGATCGCGTTGTTATTCCGTCGACTATCGCTTGCGGGAACTGCTCATATTGTCGCGAGGGCTACTACGCGCAGTGCGATAAAGCCAATCCCAACGGACCGGATGCCGGTACTGCTTTCTTTGGTGGACCCCAGGCGACGGGGCCATTCGATGGGCTGCAGGCCGAGTACGCACGCATTCCTTTCGCGAACGTCGGGCTTGTGAAGATTCCCGAGGGAGTCTCCGACGATCAGGCGATTCTCATCTCCGATATCGTACCCACCGCATGGATGGCTGCCGAGTTGGCCGAGATCTGCTCCGGCAATACCGTAGCCATCTTCGGATGCGGACCTGTGGGGCAGTTTGTGATTGCCTGCGCCAAGCTGATGAATGCCGGACGCATTTTCGCGATCGACACCATTGAGTCGCGCCTGGAAATGGCGCAGGAGCAAGGTGCGGAAATCATCAACTATGACCAGGAAGATCCGGTTGAGGCTTTGAAGGGCTTTACTGGAGGTATCGGCGCAGATCGCGTCATCGATGCGGTCGGAGTGGATGCCAATCGTCCACATCATGGTCCTGCAGCGATGAAAAGCTTAATGAAGGCGCCGAAGAATGCGGTAGAGCGCAGCATGGTTGCTCCGAAGCGAGGCACAAGCAACGGCAATTGGCATCCGGGTGACGCGCCGTCTCAGGTGCTGAGCTGGGCGACGGAAGCAATTGCCAAGGCCGGAACGCTGTCGATCATCGGCGTGTATCCGGAAACGGCGCAGAGCTTCCCCATTGGCGCCGCGATGAACAAGAATCTCACTCTCAAAATGGGAAATTGCAATCATCGCAAGTACATTCCCATGTTGCTCGATAAGGTATTGACCCGCGCGCTCGATCCGGAAAAGGTACTCACGCAAGCCGAACCAATGACCAGCGCACTCGATGCCTACAAGGCGTTCGACACACGCCAGCCGGGCTGGATTAAAGTGGAACTCAAGCCGGCAGCCAGAATTGCGGCTTAGCAGAAATAACTATCCTTCGAGCAGAGATCGTTGCAGCTCCGCCTTCCGCTCTGGGAGGCGGAGCTCTTTCAGCAGTTCATAGATCACTGGCCGGGGAAGCGCGCGTGCAATCCGCGTAACGATCGGCTCGGGAGTCTCCGGCCGACGCAGAACCGCGAGCTGAATCTCTCGTCTAAGCGACCATTTCGTGTGTTCGACAAGAATTTCGATGAGCGTACCCGGACTCTCGGCAGCGCTGACAGCTTTCACAATGCTCGCTTCGGTCATTCGCGGATTCTGCAAAGCGGCTTCTATGACGGTGCGCTCATTCTGCAGCAGCAATGCACCTGCTATGCCCGCCGAAGCGCGACGCGCCATGTTGATCCGCTCACCGAGAGAAATGCCTTGCAGCTTGTCGATCAGCAGTTGCTCAGCGACCAATTTCAAATCGCCCGCTGCGGTTCGAGACAACGCAACATCCATCAACTCGAAAGCAAACAGTCGACGTAAGACTGGAAGAGCAACGTGCCGGGGCGCGCGCACATGCTGTACAAGGCTGAGTAACGTTTTTCGACTCTTAGTCGCAACCGGATTGCGCGCCAAAGCTTCGAAGGCCCCCGGGGGAAGATCATTGCGGCGCAGCAGAGCTAAAACTTGATCTTCTTCAAGACCGGCATGGCTGGCAGCGGCCAGCAGGTCCTCTGGGAATACGCTGGCAATCAGCTCTGCCACAGTCGCCGAAGGACATGAGACTGACAGCGGCTGTGCCTTGCCCAGTCCGGTGGCGAATCCGGTCATGCAGACGCATTCTATCCGCCTGCCGCCGGGAAGTCTCTACGGTATTATGCTTGGCTGCGCGCCATCGCCAGCGCTCCCATTACGGGATGCACGGGGTCTGGATTAACCTCGATGCCGCGGCGCTCGGCACGAATCGCATTGGAAAACATTTGCCGTATCTGCGCGGAATGCGCAAAGACTCCTCCCGTCAACGCGATGCGAATTGTCCCATCGCCGTTCCACAATTTGCGAACCACAATGCGAGCGAGCTGTGCCAACTCGTTGGCAGCCGATGACAGAATCTCTCGCGCGAGTGCGTCGCCGGCATCGGCGCATAGAAGAACCGCAGGTACAAGCGCAGCGAAATCGGGCGGAGGATTTGAATTTGCCATCGCCACTACTTCTTCTCTGCTGCCCAAACCCCAAGCGTGCATAATCGCAGATAGCAGTTCAGTCGAACGTCCGGCATCGTGCGCTCTCATCGATTGCGCCACCGCCGTTCTTCCAATCCAGAAGCCAGAACCTTCGTCGGAGATGATGGGCCCCCATCCTCCGGCTCGCGCGCTCTCTCCTCGTTCGTTGAGTCCCAGGACGTTCGAACCGGTTCCGGCAATTACCAGCACTCCCGGTCCGCCATTAAAGGCCGCGTGATGCGCGATCGTAGTGTCATTTACCAGGATCAACTCCCCACTCACGAGCTGCTGCAGCGTCGCGCGTGTCCATTGGCTCACTTCGGGAATGCTGGATCCGGCCAGCCCGATGCAGGTGCGGGAGAATTGATCTGGCTTCAAGTTCGCCTGCTTACAAGCATTGTTAATTGCGGATTGCAGCGCCTCAACGGCAGCTTTGTTTCCGACCTTCTTGATTTTGATGGTGCTGCCGACCACCGACGCGAGCACACTGCGCTCGTCGCCGATTATGCATTCAGTTTTCGTACCGCCACCGTCAATTGCGAGAAAATACGCCACGCGTCAGTTGTATCACAAGTGCTCTATAGCTCTTGCTGCGAGGTTCCACTGGTTCGGGTGGCAGATTGCAACTGCACGTTCCCGGTGCCCCATTTGTCGATCTGAGGAAGGCAAGCAGCGTAATGTCTCTGCCGCAGGGTAATCATCGCATTAATTACCGATCTCGAGTCTTCTCCTCAAATGGGCGCTCAAATTTGCCTGCACGGCTGAACCAACGTGAATTCCTGTTGATTTCCATCCCGGACTGGGTGATGATGCCTCTACCTACCCCCGCCCAGATCTTAACTACCCAGTTACGAGAGCAAGCATGAAAGATATCTACGAAGTAATCCGTCAAAAAGAGGCCGAACTGCTGCGCATCCAGCATGAGATTGAAGCTCTGCGGCTCAGCGCCAAGCTGCTGGAAGACGTTGGACGCACGGCTCCGACAGCGCCTGTGCAGGTATTCAGCGCCCCTGCAGCGCCGAAGCCACAAACCTCCACGCAGCCAACGTCCTCTCCCAATGCGTGGGCAACCGCTAAACAGTTTCCGTAGACTCGCGAGACGTTGAATGGCCACATCTGCCGAAGCAGCACGTCTTCCCCATCTCGAGAACGAGCGTCGCACAGGCCATAGAAGGCCTCTGCCGGCCCACAGCCGGATTGAGCTCCTGACCGGCCGCACTGCGGCGGCGCGCGACATCAGCGAAGGCGGCGTAAGCCTTTTTGGAACCACCGATCTGAACCTCGGCAGCGAGACGCAGCTGCGTTTCACGCTTCCCGATTCCGGCATGCAGATCGAAGCATCAGGTGTAATCACCTGGAGTGACGAGCTCGCCACGGGCATTCGGTTCGCGGAAATCAGCACTGATTCGCTGACGGCAATTCAAGGTTGGCTCGAGAGCTCCTCACATGGACACGAAGACGGCTCCGCCAAGTTGCGCACCGACGCACTACTCGCGGCCAAGGTCGCCAGCCTGCGCGAGATCGCAGACCTTCAGGCGCAGGTCTCTTCGGACAATCTCGACACAGATGCAGCGCTCGCGCTAATCGTGCGCCGTTTAGCCGAGCTCACGCGCGCGACGGGAGCTGCGATCGCGTTGCGCGATGGGGAACACGTCATCTGCCGCGCATCCTACGGCAATGCACCAGACGTGGGCGTGCAGCTTTCGCAATCATCACTCTCCGGCGAGTGCCTGCGCACTGGCAATGTGGTGCTGCTGCGCGATTCGGAAACCGACCCGCGGGTCGATGCAGCGATTTGCCGTCAATTGAATTTCCGCTCGCTGCTGATTGTTCCAGTGCTCTGCGACGGAAAACCGGCCGGAATTGCCGAGGTGCTCTCGCCCAATCCAGAAGATTTTGAAGGCGCCGACATTCTCGTCGTCAGCTTCATCGCGGACCTTATCGCCGGCGTCGCGCTTCCTGCGGAGCCCAGTGAAGTTGAACCTGTTGAGCACCGTACAAACTTTGAGCCATTGCTGGAACCCGGTCTTCCCACTCCGCAAATCGCAATGGAAGTCCCGCTTCCCGCTGCGCCGGTGGCGACTCCGGTGCCAGTAGTTAGGACAGCTCAACCGGCGGTTGCTCCGACTCGGCCCAGCGCGGGGGGCGCACCAAGGCCGACGCCTGCTCGACTCGCACCCGCGTCTTTAACAGCAGCTGCTCCGCAACCTGCTCGCGCACCGCTGCCGGTCCATGCGCCGGAGGTCTACAGTGAAACACATCCGATAGATACTGCTACGGATCAGCAGCGCTACAAATATCTAGCCATAGCTCTGACCACGATTCTGTTGATCGCGATTGCGACATTCGCGATGCTGCGCTCGCGCAAGGCCGCGCCACGCCCGCAATCTGCGCCAATCCCTGCGGTCACCACAACCCCGGCAGCAGCGGCAGTCACGCAGGCTGCGTCAACTGCAGTAGTGGAATCCCCAAAGACTGAGCCGAAAAAGCCTAGTCCGGCTCCAACACACTCGGCCAAGACTTCCTCAAATTCCCAGAGTGAACCGGCAACGCAGGAGGTTGCAGTTCGGGAAAGCTCGACAACATCCTCCGCCGCTGAAGCCCCGCCCGTTGCTCCTTCCCTCGGCCAGCTCTCTGCAACATCGTCTGCGAATCTTGCGGCTGCGATCGTTGCGACCAACACTCCAACTCCGGGGTTGACACTGCCTCAGTCACGCGGTGTAGTCGAGGGCAAATTGATCCGGAAGGTACTGCCCCAATATCCCGAAATGGCACGACGCGCCGGCGTAGGCGGTGACGTGATCCTAAGCGCCACGATCGGCACCGATGGAAAGCTGAAGAACATTCGCGTTGTCAGCGGCAGCCCTCTATTAAGGGAAGCAGCCATCTCCGCTGCCAAACAATGGCGCTATTCTCCATATCTTCTAGCTGACAAACCCGTCGAGACTGACACCCACATCACCATCAGCTTCAAGCACTAGCAGAAGTGCGAAGCCCAAGAGCTTCGAAGCTGAACTCTAGGCCAACAGCAACCATGGCCATGCGATTCCGGATCAATGGCGTTACAGCTGCTTCCGAGCCGATAAGCTGCGTGGCTTTGCGGCTTGGTAGCTTCGCAGCTTCTGTTCTGACTTCCTCAACTGCTCTTCCAGGTCAAACGCGAATTCAGCGATCGAGTGTCCCGTTATGGGATTCCAGCTTGGGAACAAGTTATACCTGATCTGCCGGATGGTGGGAGACCTCCTACGCGGAGGAACGAACAGGCTCACGATCGAGCGAAGGAAGGCCAGAATCTCTCCCCGCTCGAAGATGCGATCGATGTCGAGCTGGAGGACGTTAATCTCGCGTACATCCTTCTTCACGCTGTAAAAACCGGTGACGGGAGAAGGGTCAATGGCGTACACCTTCGAAACCCGCGGTACAGCATTGTTAATGGGGAGAGAGTAGGCAAATTCCTGCGCTAGGCCTCCACCGAGTGAATGGCCCGTCGAGAATATGCGGATGTGCTCGGACGGTTGCCACCCTGCTTCTTTCACCTTGTTCTCGTACTCCTGCTCGAAGGCCCGGCCAAAACTCTTCACAATGACCGTGTACTCATCGTCTTCGTGAGGAAGAAACCAGCGGAGATTCGCTTTCCAGTCTTTGATGTTCGTAAAAACAGTGCCACCAAAGGCGACAGCTATCTTTTTTTCCCGCAGATGCCACCAGACCTCCGCCCGCAAATGCACTTTTTGGATTTCTGCGTGCAACGCGGAGCCGCCGAAATCCGGCCACCTTATCCAGCCGCGCACCTGGAGAGACTCGTCAGGATCAAGCGAGGCCCCAGCCTTTACCTGCTTCGCATCCGGCTTGCGTTCGTATGCCGCCTGACTGAGCAAAGCAAACGGCAAGTCCTCGCGACCGATCCTCTCGAGCGCCTCTGGCGCTCCAAATGTACGCTGACCAGGATTACGCACCACCACCTGATCAGGCTTCTGCCGAAATGCCGGCCTAGTTGCCACACGTACAAAGGCCAGGAGAGCCACGACGACGAAAATCATAGCCACAAACAGAAACAGGCTCATGGCGATATCGCTGCGAAACAAGTTTAGGAACTAGGGATGGTTATTTCAAAAGTGCCACAGCATAGCACAGCTGGGAACACCCGCTTTGTCGTCCGCTTCGTTTGCGCGTTCAATGTTGAGAGGCGTCGAACTCAATGCGCCGCGCGCATAAAAGTTGGAGCTACACTTTGTGGAATCACTGGATGCCACTGGCGCAAGAACTCAGCGTCGATCCACTCGGTCAAGCGTTCTCGATCGGGCGAGCTCATGCCGGTGAAGGTCAACCCCGCTTTGCCATCAGCTGCCGACCAGATCACGCGCCCCTCGAACTTGCAGGCATTCCCACTGCGCGGCAGTGTGATCAGAAGCTGCACAACTGCACCGGGGGGCAATGACAGTTCGCATTCCAGCGCGATGCCGGTCTGGCTGATGTTTGTCGTTCGCGCCAGACATTTCCGCCCAGTCGCATCTGACAGCACTGCCTCGCAGCGCAAATTGTGTCGCGAGTAGCGACGTCTTTCTTTCAGCATCATTCCGTACGCAGCACGCAAGGTTCGTGCAATTTCCTCTTTTGCAAGCGGCTTTGTGATTACGAAATCCGCGGCTCGACATGCACGAATCCCATCACCAGTGCGAGGAACAATGCCAAAGCCTACGGTGCCGCGACCCGAAGATGAACTCCGCATCTGTTCCAACACCGACAACTCAGGATCCAACTCCTGATCTACAAAAAATGCATCGATCTTCTGCTTTTGAAGAAGGCCAATGGCAGACTCGCGATCCGGATGACAGACTCCCGCAATGCCAAGTTCGTTCAGACAGCTTGAGATCACACCGAGAACCGCTGCGTCTTGAGAAACCACTACCGCCTGCAGTTCGCAAACGTTATTCATATCGTTTCTCCCCTGCTTTCGAATGGAAATTTCATTTTGGAACGAATGTGAAGGTGCGCAGAATTGCCGGCTGCTGCTTGCCGGCATCGCGGTTCTCCGCCGAGACGACGAGCCGCTCTTCGTATGTTTTAGTAAGCGACGGGCTCGCGAGCGTAAATGTAATCGAACTTTCCTGCCGCTTTGGCGCCGTCTCTGGCCCCGCTTGAAGAACCGGAAGTACAAACACCGTGAGATGCAGCGCAGCCGACGCGCTTCGACGCCCGCCCTGTGTGCCACGATTGGCCTCGGCACAGCTCGCGGCAGCGCATAAGCTTGCGGTAATTGCACACACCGCAATCGCTTTTGCACCACTTGACGATCTGCGCATGGGAAAGTGCATCGCCCCTTGTTGAAACTCGTTCCGGATGTGGAATGCAACCCTGCTACCACCATGGTGGGAATCGACCTCAGGCGTTTGTTTCTAAGTACTTATCCCAGAACAGGATTGGACATGGTTAAATCGAGTGTCTGATTTTCGGAAGCTTGTTCAAATTTTGCACGCTCGACAACTTGGCAGGGCAGCTTCAATTACCAGAGGACACTGTCCTTTAGTCAGCCTCTTTCATCTGTTCTGGCTGCGTAAATTTCAGCAGGTAAATCGTGCCAGGAAGAAAAGTCCGGCTTGAACCGGGTCCGTTATGCGTGAGGTAAGGAAAAACGCTCAGTTGTTGTGATCATTTCTCCCATTCGGTTGCAATGGCCCGTTAGTTGTAGGTAGGCTCTCAAGGGAAACTTGCATGGGACAACAAACACGAATCGGCGAGATCGAGGAAATCCTTTTGGTTCTTCCGCGCCAAACAAACGATCGAATTCAGTCTCAGGCAGGGCGCTTGATTGATGCACTGCAGGCTCGCGCTATCTTCGATGCGCGCAAGATTGCGGCCGAGCTCGCCAAAGATCTCTCTCTCTTTGGCACGAGTGAAACGCGGTCCACGCTCTCGAAAGTTTCGGATTTGCTGCAGTCTGAGGCGGCATTCAATAATTGCGACCGTCTTTCGTACCTTTTGCTCGATCTGGAGCAGAAGCTCAACGATCTGCGCTCGCCTGCCTCGAAGGTTAGCGTTCGACCATCGCTCGACAGCCACAGAACGCACGTTCCCGTGGACTCAAATTATGGCGGAGAACTCAAAGGGGTCGAATGCGCTCCACGATGCTGCAGCCACGAATCCCAACTCGGTTGAACTGCAAAGGTCTGAATGGTCCTCGTTTTTGAGTCGCAAGAACTTTTCCCGGTGCTGGTTATCGATGACGAGGAGCGCGTCGTCGATGTCATGCCCGAGATCTTTGCCGACATGCCGGTAAAGGTCCTGGTGGCACAGGATGAGGGAGCTGGCTGGCGTCTCTTCCGACAACACCGCCCTCGCCTCGTCTTTCTCGACTTGAAGCTTCGCGGCGCGAACGGAATGGATCTACTCGCACGTATTGCTAGCTTCGACCAGGGCGCTGAGGTGATTCTTTTGTCAGGGGAGTACTCTCCAGCCTTGGCGATCGAAGCAATTCAAAAAGGAGCTGCAGAGTTTCTAGTGAAGCCGGTAGACGTCTCTGAGCTTCGAGCCCGCGTCGGACGTGCGCTTGAGGCTGCGGACAAAAAGCGCCGAACCGGTGAGCTAGACACCCAATTACGAGCGTCGTTCAGTTTTCACGGAATGGTCGGGCGAAGTCCCCGTATGCTTGACGTATTCAACAAAGTGACGCGGATCGCACCGCATTTCACGACGGTGCTGCTGACCGGCGCATCTGGAACGGGCAAGGAACTGGCCGCACGTGCCCTTCACGATCTCTCCCCGCTAAACCAGGGACCGTTCCTCGCCTTCAACTGCGCTGCGCTTCCTGAGTCACTCGCGGAGAGCCAATTTTTCGGGTTTCGCAAGGGGGCGTTCACCGGCGCGTTTCAGGACACACCTGGTCTATTCGAACGTGCGGACCACGGCACAGTCTTTCTCGACGAAATCAGCGAGATGTCGGTCGCGATGCAGGCAAAGCTCTTGCGCGTGCTGCAAACTCATGAAGTTCAGCGGCTCGGGTCCGCTGATGCACGCAAACTGAACCTTCGCGTAATCGCCGCGAGTAATCGAGACCTAACGACTGAAGTAGCCACAGGCCGTTTCCGCGAGGATCTGTTTTATCGTTTATCTGCAGTCCGTTTGCAGCTTCCTAGGCTCTCTGAACGGAAAGAGGATCTGCCTCTCCTGGAGCGGCATTTTCTTGAGAAATATGCAAAGCAATATGGGCGGATTTTCACTGGAATCAGCCGACGCGCGCAAGACATCCTTGCGCGCTACGATTGGCCCGGCAATATTCGTGAGCTTGAGAACGTCATCGCCGGTGCTTGCATTCTGAGCGAAGGCCCGGTGCTGGACGTGGACGATTTTCCATCTGCGGTGCGCGTATCTGGAGAGAAGACAGGGACTTCACAGTTTCTGTCGTTGCGGGATCTGGAAAAGAAATATGCGCGCGAAGTGCTCGAAGCGTTTAGTGGAAACAAGCAAAAAGCCGCGGAAGTTCTCGGCATCAGCCGATCGACGCTTTACAACATACTCTCCGATGACCCCGCAGTAAGCACAAGGGAAGTCAGATAAACGCATGGAGTCGGGGCATAAAAGAAAACGCCGACCGATACCGGAGGCGCGATCTTCCGCAATCGTCGGTCTTGGGCTTCGCTGAAGGCGCTGACAGGCTTCTTCCTGGCGTTCTTAGATTCCCTGCCCAGGGAATCTAGCAGCGAAAAAATTCCCGCAGAAGAAAATTTCAGCGCCAGACCCGCATAAACACTGGCGATTCGCGGCCGCCCAGGGAATTAGCAGGGAGTTAGTGGAAATTCCACTGTAACCTTCATCAAACGTGCAACTTACAACCCGAATTCCGCGATACGTAAGGTCGAGCAGGAAATCCGACAGCGAATTCCAGCCCTGACAGTGCAGTTGCCCTTTCACAACTAACACTCGACGCCGCGAGAACGGCCGCTGGGAGGTCACGAGAGAGCCCATCTTGCCTCTCGCTTCGCAAATAGCGGCAGAGCAACAGCCGCGCTCCCCCTTGTCCCCTTCTCTGAACTCTGCGACACCGGTGTCTTCCACCCTACTGCTGAGGCGGTTGTACTCGGTTCGTGATCGCCAGGTTGTCGAGGACCGGGCGACCGGGTGCATACTCGCGCGCGACCTCCATCGCCGTTTGATCGTCTTGTTTAGTGTCAACAGATCCAGATAAATGCACTCCGTCATTCGCGACCTGCACATTCACATTTGCGAGGCGGGGAATGCTGTGCATCGCTTGCTCCACGGCGCTCTGCTGGCTTGGAGGTGCCGGCGTAACGCCACTCGGCGATGAGTAGGCTGCTGCCTGCATTCCGGAGTTCGCGCTAGAAATAGTGAGGTGGTCGAGCAAACGGCCACTTCCCACGAGCGGCTGAACGGCGTTCTCCGCAATTCCAAGGTCTGCCGTCGATCCAACGGTACCTGTGAGCAAAACCTCGCCATTGTTTTCTGTCACGCAAACCGTTGAACCTGGAGAGACCGTTCTGGGAGAAGTCGTGCCACCTGGGGAATTCTCGGTCGGCGCGTTTCCCGTCGATGTGCCCGCACTTGAAGAGCTGGCAGCATATTGCGCCGTGCCGGCTGCAGCGGGGACTCCGCTCGTTCTGACGGCGAGTTGATCACTGACCAGAGCTGAAGGACTTGCCAACTGACGTGCGAAGCCTCGTATCAGGTCGGCGCTTTGCTGTGACGATACTTGTCCGCTCAACAGCGCCTGATCGGAATTGGACAGATTCACGCACGCGTTCGATCCGGGATCGAGAGCGCTGACCATCGGCTCTGAATCGGCGTTCGGAAGCCCTGGCTGCGAATACCCCGGCGATTGCGGCGATGAATCGGGAGGTGGAGCGTAGCTGCTTTCCCGCCCGCCGTCTCCCCCGCCCGAGCCATGAATCAAGTGAGAGACTCCTCCGATCGTGGCAGAGGTAGCGGCGCTCGCCGCATCTCCGATCAGGTTAGACGCGAGTTGGTCCACAATCGAGTAGCCACTTGCCGCCCCCATAGCAAGTTGCAGTAGCCGTTGACGCCATGATGGCGAAGGCGCCGAACCGCGAAGTACGAGCTGGCTACCACCATCTACTAGGACACGAACATCACTGCTGGGCAGCTGTGAATAAATCGCGCGGCTGACGTTGCGCTGTGCCAGCAATAATCCGGGTGTTGCGGTCGATGAGACTGGAATGCGCGGCACGTAAGCATATCGTGGCTCTGGCACATGAGAGGCAGCGGCCCGCTGGTCGCGCGCTTCATGCTCGATGTGTCGGTGCATGTTTCGAGCTTCTTCTTTCTCCGCGCGTTGCGCTTCTTTGCGTTCGTACTTGTCCTGCTTTTTCCGTTCAGCTGCAACCTGCTTCTCTTCTTCCTTCTGCTCGCGTTTTCGTTCTTTGGCAGCTCGCTTTTCCTGCTCCTTGTACTGCTTTCGCTGCTCCTCAGTTTGTTTTTTCTCGATATCCTTCGTCTCTTTCCGCTCTTGCTCGCGGGCCTTCTTCTCTTCTTTCTTCTCTTCCTTCTCCAGTTTCTTACGATCTTTCTTGGAGAGTTTTGCCGTCGGCTGAGTAGTCGCAGTCTGATCCTGATGGTCCTGTGATTCTCGATAGCTCTGTTCTCCCAGCGAATAGGCGGCCAACGCAACCACGAAAGCCGCAAGGGTAAAGTGCCTCTTCATGCATTCCCTCCTGCCAACCAAGCGCCCACATGGAACTGGCCGCAGATGGCAAACAAAGTCGTGGTTCTTAGGGGTTTGCTCTTTGGAT